>CAZXTD010000011.1:0-3479 GCA_964643575.1 uncultured Glaciecola sp.
AATACCAATGCCGAACTCCCATTTTAATGGATATTTGTCTTGTACGTGGTAAAAGGTTTTTCCAATAACAGGCGATAAAGCCAGCGCGAAATTAGTCTCATGGCTATTATTGTCACCATATTCCCAAAAATTAGCACTGACTTCCCAATACACTTCCAATGAATCGAAAAATGGCACATCATGAAGTTGATAAATGTGAGGTCGAAATGCTAAACGTAGTCCGGTAATATCATCCGCACCAACCAGCAAATCGACGGCAACAGCACTTTTCGTATTTGAGTATTCTTTTGCGAAGCTGTTAGTGGAGCTCATTATGGATAGAATCGCGAAAAATGTAATAAAAACTGCTGACTTAAGGGTGGTTGTCTTTAAAAGTTTCATTTTATCTGTCTCTTAATATGTTATCGATGAGACAAATATTAAGCCAAAAGAAGATCAAACAATGATAGAAAGTATTTAAATATTACATAGATCGTATTAGATTTTAACTTTATGGGTAAGCAATAAAACCTACTTTAATTAAACCCTTCGCTGCGGTATGTAAATTTTGATGTTTTTCTTATGTCAAAAATTGGCAACATCCCACTACAAAAACAAACGCCAATTTGAATACTTGACTATTTTAGTCGGATAAATACTTGACCATTTTAGTAGGGTATGAAACCATTCGCACCCTGCTACTATATTAAGGAATATTATGAAGCTTACATCTAGAGGTCGGTATGCTGTTACCGCGATGCTCGATTTGGCCTTCCATTGTAAAAATGGTCCTGTATCATTGGCCGCGATTTCTAAGCGACAAGATATTTCTTTATCGTATTTAGAGCAGTTATTTGCGCAATTAAGGCGTACCAAGCTAGTTGCAAGCGTGCGCGGGCCAGGCGGTGGCTATACTTTAAATAAAGAGCCTGAGCTTTTGTCGGTTGGTCAAATTATAGAAGCGGTTAACGAAAGCGTTGACGCCACTAAGTGTAATGGTAAATCGGATTGCCAAGCGGGTGAAAAATGCATAACACACAGCTTATGGCAAAACTTGAGCGACCGTATCAGCGATTTTTTAAACCAAATATCGCTTCAAGAATTAATGCACGAGCGTGATGTGAAACAAGTGGTGGGCCGTCAAAACTGTTTAAATACAAAATCGTCGAATAGCAATATCAACATTTTGCAAATGCTCGGTACAAGCGAGAAAGCATAGTCATAAATACACCTCGATGTGTAATTTCAAGGAAGTAAGTAGGCTAAAAGCCTAATTGCCAGCTATATAGTAGTAGCAAAAGCGAAATTAGCAGTTATCACAATATTCGTGGTGACTGCGCCAAATTAACGAAAGTGAATAGTGGGATCAAAATATGAGTGAACAGATTGAACAGGCACTAGATTGAAAATATGAGGCTGGTTTTTATTCTGAAATTGAGTCGGATACTTTTGAAAGCGGTTTAGACGAATCCATCATACGACGTATCTCCGAAATGAAAAAAGAGCCACAGTGGATGCTCGACTGGCGTCTAAAGGCCTACCAAACATGGCTAAAAATGGACGAGCCAGAATGGGCACACGTGCACTATCCTGAAATAGACTTTCAGGCAATTTCTTACTACTCAGCACCCAAAAGCATGGCCGATAAGCCTCAGTCTCTAGACGAGGTAGACCCAGAGCTATTGCGTACTTATGAAAAACTCGGCATACCTCTGCACGAGCAAGAAATGCTTGCCGGCGTGGCCATGGACGTGGTGTTTGACTCGGTATCGGTGGTGACTACTTTTAGAGAAAAACTTGCAGAAGCAGGCGTTATTTTTTGCTCTATCTCCGAAGCGGTTCACAGATTCCCTGACTTAGTGAAAAAGCACCTTGGGTCGGTAGTGCCGCGCGCAGACAACTATTATGCGGCACTTAATAGCGCTGTTTTTACCGACGGCTCGTTTGTTTATATTCCTAAAGGTGTGCGTTGTCCAATGGAATTGTCGACGTATTTTCGTATTAACGAAATGAACACCGGCCAATTTGAGCGCACGCTAATCGTAGCTGAAGAAGGTAGCCATGTAAGCTACTTGGAAGGTTGTACTGCCCCCCAGCGTGACGAAAATCAATTACATGCAGCCGTGGTTGAGCTAGTCGCCATGGACGACGCAACAATCAAATACTCTACCGTACAAAACTGGTACCCAGGTGATGAAAACGGTAAAGGCGGTATTTATAACTTTGTGACTAAGCGCGGTATTTGCCACACCAATGCGAAAATTTCGTGGACGCAAGTAGAGACAGGGTCAGCGGTAACGTGGAAGTATCCTAGCTGTATCTTGAAAGGCGACAACAGTGTAGGTGAGTTTTATTCTGTTGCGCTTACTCGCGGTATGCAACAAGCCGACACCGGCACTAAGATGATTCACTTGGGCAAAAATACTCGCTCTACTATTATCTCTAAAGGGATTTCTGCCGGTAAAAGTAACAACGCCTATCGTGGTTTGGTCAAAATGGGACCAAAAGCCGATGGTGCGCGAAACTTTACCGAGTGTGACTCATTACTAATTGGCGATAAGTGTGGTGCGCACACCTTCCCTTACATTGAAAGCCGGAACCCAAGTGCGATTGTTGAGCACGAGGCAACTACCTCTAAAGTGAGCGACGAGCAGCTGTTTTTATGTCAACAGCGCGGGCTAAATCCTGAAAAAGCAGTCTCGATGATTGTTAACGGGTTTTGTAAAGAAGTATTTAAAGAACTGCCGATGGAGTTTGCCGTCGAAGCAGGTAAATTGCTAGAAATTAGCTTAGAAGGATCAGTAGGATAATTATGCTTAACATTAAAAACTTACACGCAAGAGTAGAAGACAAAACCATTCTTAAAGGCTTAAACCTAGAAGTAAAGCCGGGCGAAGTACACGCGATTATGGGCCCAAATGGTGCCGGTAAAAGTACCTTAGGTTATGTTTTATCTGGTCGCGATGGCTACGAAGTTGAGCAAGGTGAGGTCCTTCTTAATGATAAGGCGCTGTTTGATATGGAAATTGAAGAGCGTGCCAGCAATGGCTTGTTTTTAGCCTTTCAGTATCCGGTCGAAATTCCTGGCGTGAGCAACATGGAGTTTATGAAAGAGTCGGTCAACGCAACGCGTGAAGAGCGCGGCGAAGAGCCCTTGTCTGCCACCGAGTTTTTGAAAATGGCGAAAGAGGCATGCAAACAGGTTCAATTGCCCCTCGACTTTTTAAAGCGCGGTGTAAACGAAGGCTTTTCAGGCGGTGAGAAAAAGCGCAACGAAATCATGCAAATGATTTTGCTGAAGCCTTCTTTATGTATTTTGGATGAGTCTGATTCTGGTTTGGATATCGATGCGTTAAAAGTAGTCGCTAATGGCGTAAATAGCCAGCGCGACCCCCAGCGTAGCTTTTTAATTATTACTCACTATCAGCGTTTGTTAGATTTCATTAAACCTGATTTTGTGCATATTCTTGCCAACGGTAAAATCGTGAAAAGTGGTGATG
>CAZXTD010000011.1:3489-4283 GCA_964643575.1 uncultured Glaciecola sp.
GGGGTAAGCGCATGAGCCAATGGCTAAGTAAGGTCATTGATGATGCCAAAGGTGTTGATGATTTTCTTGCACCGATGCGTCAGCAGGCCCTTGTAAAGTTAAAAGCCGACGGCTGGCCTAAGCCAAGAGATGAAGAATGGCGATTTACGCCGCTATCCTCGGTTAAAGAGCGTGTGCTTAATGCGAATGACGATGCGCCTGCATCTGAATACGAAGTGCCAAAAATAGATGGTTTAGAAGCAATTGATCTAATATTTGTTGATGGCGTTCTGCATACTGATGTTAGTGAGCTGTCGTTACCGAAAGGTTTAAGTATTGTGTCTATTGGTGCTGCGCCAGCAAAAGCTCAAGAGAAAATTTCGGCGTTGTTTGGTCATATCAAACCAACGCGTCACGTATTCGGTTTGGTAAATGACGCCTTATGCGAGCAGGGCGTTTACATTGCGCTTGAAGAAAATTGTGAAGTCGATATTCCTTTAAGAGTTGTTAATATTGCCGCACAAGAGCGCGATGCGCACACTCGCGTATTAGTTAACGTCGGTAAAAACAGCCGTTTGAAAGTGATTGAACATGGCACAGGCTCATCTAATAGTTTTACCACAGCGTTTGCTGAATATGTCATTGGTGAAGATGCACATCTCGAGCACTATCGCTTTGCCTTTTTCACAGGCGCAGCAAAGCAAGTGGGCGGCAGTCACTTTAGCTTGCAAGCCCGTGCTAATTTAAACAGTACTTTTGTATCGTATGGCAGTGAGTTATCGCGAATTGATGTGGATATTATTCACGCAGGCCAG
>CAZXTD010000011.1:4293-8790 GCA_964643575.1 uncultured Glaciecola sp.
GGCCAGCACGCAAACGCCAAGATGAACGCAATTTATCTACTTGCCGAAGGTGAGTTGTTTGACATGCACTCTACTATTGAGCATGCAGTGCCGAATGGCACTACCCAAGAAAACGCTAGAGGTATTATTGGCGATAAAGCGCGCGCGGTTTTTAGTGGTCGTATTCACATTCACCGTGACGCACAAAAAACTTTAGCCGAGCTTAATAATCGCAACTTGCTATTATCGCGTCGTGCATTAATCAATACCAAACCAGAGCTAGAAATTTACGCCGACGATGTGCAATGCGCGCATGGTGCAACGGTTGCAGAGATTGAAGAGAAGGCCTTGTATTACCTCATGAGCCGCGGCATAAAGCGCTCTAAAGCACTTGTGATGCTAAACTTTGGCTTTATCCAAGAGCTAGTCAATGGCATTAACAACGAGCCGATTAAAGAGTGGCTTTTACCCATGTTGAACGAGCGTTTTACCAACATGGAGGTCAAATGAGTTTTGACGTAAACGCTGTTCGTGCTCAATTTCCTGTGTTACAGCGAGAAATTAACGGCAAGGCATTAGTGTATTTAGATAACGCAGCGACTACGCAAAAGCCGCAAGCGGTAATTGACGCTTTAATCGAGTATTACACGCAATATAACTCTAATGTGCACCGAGGCGCACATCAATTAGCCGATGAAGCAACACGCGGCTACGAGCAAGCCCGCGACACGGTGGCTCAGTTTATTAACGCTGAGCATCGCGAAGAAGTGATTTGGACCAGTGGTACTACTGAAGCCATTAACTTAGTTGCAAATGGCGTGGGGCAACTGTTTAAAGCCGGTGACGAGATTATTGTGACTGAGCTTGAACACCACGCGAACTTGGTAACGTGGCAGCAAGCATGTAAACGTAGCGGCGCTACATTAAAAGTATGCCCAATTTTTGATAGCGGCGAGCTCGATATAGAAACATTCGACTCGCTATTAAGTGATAAAACTCGGCTAGTCGCATTGCCTCACGTTTCGAATGCGCTGGGCACGGTTAATCCGATAAAAGAGATATGCATCAAAGCTAAACAACACGGCGCATGGGTGTTGGTAGACGGCGCTCAAGGTATCGCACACGGCGATGTTGACGTGCAGGCCATTGGCTGCGATTTTTATGCATTTTCGGGTCATAAACTATTCGGCCCCACAGGCGTTGGTGTATTATGGGGGCGCAAAGCACTCTTAGAAACATGGCCAGTATGGCAAACCGGCGGCGAGATGATCAGCGAGGTCGACTATCAAAGCGCAACATTTGGTGCACTACCCAATAGGCTTGAGGCGGGTACACCGAATATAGCGGGTGTAATTGGTTTAGGTGCCGCCGTAAAGTGGCTGTCAGGGCTAGATATTCATGGTATGCGAGCGCACGAGCAAGACTTGCTAGACTATGCAAGTAAACTCGCTCAAGATATCGAAGGCATGGAAATTGTCGGCACGGCCCCCAATAAAGTGGGCGTGATGAGCTTCAAATTAGGCAAAGCTCACCCAGCCGATATTGGTTTTATTTTAGATAAACAAGGCGTGGCCATTCGTACCGGTGACAATTGTGCACAACCGCTTATGAAACGCTTAGCACTGCCCGGTACTGCGCGCGCTTCTTTTTCAATTTACAATACTCATGAAGACATTGACCGCTTATTTGAAGCACTCAAAAAAGCCAGCACAATGTTGATGTAGGAGATGATATGACTGTTGAAACTTTTGTACCCAACAAACAAACGATTACGCTCACCGACAGCGCCATCAAGCATTTTGAAAGCAAGCAAAAGGCGCAGCCTGGTAAAATGATACGCTTTTCTACTAAGGTAAGCGGTTGTACGGGTTACGCGTACGTGCTTGACCTAGTGGATAATTGCGAAGAAAGCGATGAAGTGATTAAGTTTAGTGACTCATTGAGTATCGCTATTGCAGCAAAAGCACAAGAGCTTCTGCGCAATACCGAAATAGATTATGTAAAAGAAGGTGTAAACGGCCTGATTAAATATAACAATCCGAATGTGGTTAACGAGTGCGGCTGCGGCGAAAGCTTTAACGTAGGGTAGTAAGGCATATAATGCAACAGAAAATGGTTGTCACAGAAAGTGACTGCAAAGCACGCTTAGTACCCGTAGGTACGCCAAAAATTATCCCTAAAGGTGAGTTTGTTACGATTACGCAAGACCTCGGCGGAAACTTCACCATTACGTGGCGTGGTAACATGTACCGCATCGACGGCACCGATGCACAAGCGATCGGTCGCAAGTCTTTGGTGCTTTCGTTTGAGCCGCCAGCCGACGGCAATATCGATAAAGATCAAGTGTGGGAAGCCTTAGAGTCGGTTTACGATCCTGAAATCCCCATTAATTTAGTATCGCTAGGGCTTATCTATAAGGTAGATATTGATAACAATGAAAATTGCGTCAATATTGACATGACACTTACCGCACCTGCTTGCGGAATGGGTCCAGTGCTAGTAGGTGATGTAGAATACCGCGTTGCCATGGTACCGCACGTTAAAAGCGTGAAGGTAAATCTCGTGTTTGACCCACCGTGGTCGCGCGACATGATGAGTGAAGAAGCTCAGTTAGAAGCAGGCGTATTTTTTTAAGGTGTTTTTAACTTATTCAAGCATTAAAAATATCAGCTTAGTTAATCAAGGGAATAAACACATAAATGCAATTACCAAGTAGCGAAGAAATTGTTGACGATCTAGCGTTTTTTGATGATTGGGAGCAACGCTATCAGTATATTATCGACTTAGGCAAGCAAATTCCTGGCCTTAGCGAAGAAGCCCGCACGCCCGATAAAATCGTAAAAGGCTGCCAAAGCAATGTGTGGCTCGACTACAAAAAGCAAGACGACAAATTCCAGTTTGACGTAGACAGCGACGCGGTCATAGTGCAAGGTTTATTAGTATTAGTGCTAAGCGCTTACAACGACAAAACCGCGAAAGAAATCCTCGACTTTGATATCGACAACTACTTTACAGAATTAGATTTAGAGAATCATATCACGCCAACTCGCGGCAATGGTCTGCGTGCTATTGTTGGCAAAATTAGACAACTCGCGAGCGCAAAGTAATCATAGATGAAGGCTGATGCGCTCTTAGTAATTAAAACACATCCTTCTATTGGGTCTACTGCTGCAAACAACTCGCTTTAATGCACGCAATGTTAGCGACTAAAATGTACGTCGAACAATCGTTACTAATCCTCAACGCGGCTGGCTAACTCTACCTCACTTACGCGTTTTTGAATTTTAATTGGTACAGTAATACTGTCCCATGCCATGTCGACCGCAGGAATTTTGAAGTATTTATCGCCCAGAGCCCATTTTGCGTAACGGTTGTTGAGCTTCCTGTATTTTAAGGTTGCAGTAATAATTAATGGGCTTTTGGCGTGCGGCGGAATTGGGAAACTAAAATTAACTACGTCTGATTCTCCTGAGCGAATGACGCGCCTAAAAGACTCTCCGACCATATTAAATAAATCATGTCGCCAAACTTCTTTTCCGTTTCGATCGACGGGGACTGATTTATAAAAATAGGCTTGTTTATCAACATAACCCTCTGAGTCGACTAATCCACTCGCATAAACAGTGGTGCCTTCCACATCTTCTACTCTAAATTCGACCCAAGCTTGGTTGATATCAATGGTGCCCCCAGGAAAATTGTGACCTACACCTAAATTACTTACAACCACATTAATATTAGCTGTTTCACCAATATAATAGAAATTAGGGGCTTCGGTGGTGTCGCGTAAGCTTTCGTCAATAAACATTCTATCTTGTACAGCATCTGCACGGCTCGGTGGGTCAATACTCACACGCATTTTGTTTGACTGAAGAAAATCAACGACTGCTTCATATTGCGCTTGGTCGCCTTTTAATAAGGGTAAAAATGTATTTGCTGCCGCAAAATTGTGAGATCTTATAAGCCCGTCTTTGTTTGCGCTAGGGTCAGATGACGGCACTAGTGGCATATGACAGTCTTGGCAACGTTGAGTGTTTTCACTTGCGAAGTTGTCATTATGATGACCAGAGAATGGGCTCTCGAGCCAGGCGGCGTAGTCGTCTTGCATTTTGACCCAACCCCAATTATTCATATCTTTATCCATAAACTGTGTATGACACGCTGCGCACGATTTTGGATCTTTTATCAACTTATTATTTAGGTCTGTCTTGTGTTGTTCAGGGAATGTCTCGACTAGCTTATTGTTGATACGTTTGAAAAGAGGATTATCTGAAAATTCAAACAAATATGCGTTTGCAGGTGTGAATTCGTAGCTTGCTACCCCTTTTATATGTGGCATCGAGTCTACGCCATGGCAGCTCATACAAGATATACCCTCTTTATGGGCCAGCGTACCCGCTATCCCTCCATGATCGCCACCTTCGCTAAGTTGACCAGACAATAATGCCACAGGCGCATGACAACCTTCACAATAGCGGGCGGCTGCAATTCCTTTGTTCTCGGCTAGTAGCGATATGTTAG
>CAZXTD010000011.1:8800-23164 GCA_964643575.1 uncultured Glaciecola sp.
GACATAGGTAGGGTCGGCTGCAGCTTGTTGATGCGCAGAAGACAACCATTGCTTGCCAATGTCTTGATGACAACCCATGCAGTCGTCAGAATTGCCAATTTGTGCATGATCAACAAAAGTATTGCTGGCCGTTTCTGTTTGGCTAGGTCTAAAAGGATGCTCCGAGTAAGGTAACTCATAATCTACTACAACTGGCTCATTGCTGGGCTTATGCTCAAACGCTAAATAAGAAAAGGACACGATCACGACGGCAAAGAAACTGACCACGCCTGATATTGTTATATAGCGGCCAAAGTTTTGTGAAATACTAGGAAATCGCCCCGCTGTACCCGCTAATCTTCTTTTGGGGAAAAACAAAACATGCAGCGCAATATGCACAGCTAAGGTCAAAATAAAACCGATGCTACTAATAATGTGTGTGCTTAGCAGCCAAGCGGTTGACTCGCTTGCGCCAAACCATAAGAGGTGAGCGCCAGTTGCTACTAGCACAATAAACAGGCCCATCAAGACAAGTCCCGAAAACAACACGCCCGCACGACGAAAGCCTAATGTGCGCCTAAAATGAATAATTAGATACGGTATGGTTAATAAGCTGGTAAATATACCCGCTATCCAATGCAAAATAACCGTCCATTGTTCAAACACAAAATGGAAACTGAACCAATAAGTTGCAAGCCCGCTTATGGTGGCAATCAGTAAACTTGCGTTTACCGAGCTTGTAATTTGTTGTTCGTGCTGCAAAATATCTTTCATGATTATCTTTGGCTTATCGTCGATGACTGATGTGGCTCCTGGTTAAAAAACCAAACGTCTTTCAAGAGTCTAGCAGTTTGATCCGAATCAGGTAATAGCGATGCCGCAAAAGTACGCTGTTCAAGTGTCAATGAGGCTGTATTGACGAGTCTTTCTAATGCCACGCGCACGTTCTTCGGAAGAGGTAAACTCTTCTCGCGATAGCTGTTAGCAATTGCTAACTTCGCTTGTGGGGTAAAAATGCTGTCTAGTCGTTGATGATAATTGCCAAAAATAACCGCATCTTTGCCTGCGGCAGTTAGGAGCAAGGTGTCTACTTCTGGTGTGCCTGTACCATTTTTAACGACTTTGTTAAGCGCAATTCGCAATGATAAATCACTGGGGCTATTGAGTCTGAGTGTTGAGTAGTACCAAGTCAAAGTTTCAGTTGTGTAAGGTGTTTTTGCTAGCAGTGCTTTTATCGTTTTGATACGTGTCGGTATTTGATGTTGTTTAGCAAACACAATAACCGTTTTTTGATTTTTGGGCGCCACTGAAGCGAGTAGAGCGTCAATAAAGCTAGCTTGCGAGCGCTCAGGTAATGCCAATACAACCGAAAATTGGTCCGAAATATCGCCGGATACTTGTTGAGTTAGCTGAACCAAGCGATTAAGTTGCAAGTTATTGAGCACGATGTTCTTTTGCTCAAATATCGACAATGCTAATAGTATGTGCTGTAAAGCTCCAGACTTGGAATTCGCCAGACCCCCGATAAGACTGTAGTGTTGTGCCTTTTCATCATTGAGTACCAACGCTACCTGAAGCGGCGTTAAGGGTGTTGATGTGTGTGTAAAGTATGCAGCATCATTTTGTAATTGAAATCGAGTGCCAAGCATTAAGTGGCCCAACGCTTGGTTTTGTGTAGCACTAATAAGTGCATTTTTTGGCTTCAGTGCAGCGTGTATGTGTGCCTTAGCAAGTTTATCGATATTGTATTTAGCTAAAACAACATCGTCTTCGCTTGAGAGAATGGCCGAGAGCACATTTAAGATAGTACTGTAATCCAAGGTGCTATTTGCAGGCGCTTGTAAAATTTGATTGGCGTCTATTTTGCCTAGTTGTTGCTGGATGTATCTATCGACATCACCATATGCCAACTTTTCCAGCGCAATCAATAATGCTGCAATTGTTGATGCATGTTGAGTCTTATTGAGTAATGCCACCAAGCTTGGCAATGCGCGCCCGTCTCTAATTAAACCAAGCGCTCTAATGGCGGTAACATTGAGTGCAGAATCGCTATTGTCGACCAAGGGGAGTATTGCTAGTGCTGCACGTTTGTTTTCGGAAGCTGCTAGCGCTTTTATGATGCACGTTTGAGCCGGTGAATTTGTATTTTGTAATGCTGCTAAAAGGGGCACTACGGATAATTGCTTTCTAAAAAGTACAGCTTCTTCTTCTTCAAAGAAAAAAGCAAAGGTATTGGCGACAGCACATTGTAGTTCTTCGTCTTTTTCTTGTAGTAAAGGAGAAAGTAACCTTACGCTTTGTTCTAACTCTAGAAGTTTGAGTGCCGATATTGCCCGCATGCGCAGCGCCTTGTTGCTATTTGCTAAAGCGTCTTCTAAAAACCATAGATAACTTAAATTAAAATTGTCTTCAATGAGCGATATATATTCTAATTTTTGTGAGTCGCTACCTGCACGCCAAATCGCTCGTAGGTCGAACAAAGACGTGTTTTCAGAAGCCATTAAAAGAGGAAACAAGCCTTGTGTTGATAAATCTGTTTTATTGCGTAGTGCACTTAGAGAGTGTAATCCCCAGGCGTTTGGGTCACCCTGCAAATCGATGCTGTTTGTTTTATCCAACGTACCCGATTCGACATCTAAGATATAATGATTATTGGCCTCTAAAGACTCGAATGTGAGCGTTTCGCCATTTGCTTTTGTTATTTCTAACATATCAACAATAGTATGCTGCGCAACCCCAAAATGCAGACGCGTGTCGCCTTGCGCAAAATTGCTTTGAGCATAATCGTAAACGTCAACTTGTCTCAAATCACCCGCACTTAACGTTACCTTAGAAAAGAACCATTCTTGACGCACGGGGCTTTTTAGTATGTCAAAACTAAGCCAATTTTGATGCGTGGCATGATTTTGATGCGTGGCATGATCAAAACCGATAATGTTGATATCGTCATTGTTATTGGCAACGACAAGCTCAAGCCAACCGTCGTTATTAAAGTCAGCGTCTATCGCATCGCGCGAGGAATATGGAAGATGAGCTACTGGATCGAGCCCGATTGAATGAAATTGTTTAGGTGCTGTGGACCAATACATATCATTACGCTGGGCTTGTGATAAAAACTTTACGTCGCTATCGGGCTTTAGCATGCCATTTGTCACAACGAGGTCTTGCAAACCGTCATTATTAAAATCGGCCGCCACGCTACCCCACGCATTTTTAGTTTGTGATTGCGATTGATAGCCGTTCACCAGCCTCGTGATATCGGTAAAGTTAGGCGATAAGCCGATACCGTCTATAGCTTGTTGCAAAACAGTATTAGTGTGACCTAGTGCACGAGACAAAAAGAATCGATTATTTTTTGTATCTTGAATGTGAGCTAAACTTCTTGTGTGTGGTAACTGCAAAGCCGAAAAAGCATCGGTTGCCCGTGTAAACTGTTTACCTTGCTGATTGATAAAAACTTGGCTCGGTGTTTCAAAACTATTGAGGACCACAAGGTCAAGCCAAGCATCACCATTAAGATCAAGCCATTTGGCAGCAATGGAGCGGCCAAAATTGTTGTCTACGCCAAGCTCTGCGGCTTTTTCAACAAATGAAAAATCGCCGTTGTTATGCAGTAATAAGTTACTTTGCGAATCGTGTAGGCTGGGCATAAAAGGAGCCCCTTGAGTGCCCGTGAAGCCACGGTTTGGCTCGTAGGTACGAGCACCTTTTGTATACTTTACCAGTTGAGATACATAAATATCGACATAACCATCTTGGTCAAAGTCAGCCATAGCCGCAGATGTTGCCAATGTGGACTTGCCTGCTAAATCTGGTATGTGTTGCAGCTCAAAGCTTGTGTTTTCTTTTTTAAACAAATGCACACCAACCAGCCCAGTCATTATTAGGTCGTCGTCGCCGTCGTTGTCTAGGTCAGCAAAGGCACAGCTTATTCCTGAGTCTCTTGCGCCTATCCCCCAGCTTTCATCCGCAAGCAAAAAGTATTCGCCCTGCTGATTGAGCAATAGTTGATTGCCATTTAATTGGTGCCACCACGCCTTTTTGCCATAATGACGAGAAAAGCCACCACCACCTACCACTAGTAAATCAAGCCAGCCGTCATTATTTACATCATTGACGCACAATCCGCCGCCGAGTGTTTCTGTGAAGTCAGTGATGAATTTCGAAGATTGCCTGTGGCCAATATTGGCTGCCCATTTGGACGTTTGGTCGACTGGAATCGGAAAAGGGATTGAATTAAATTGCGCGTCTGCTTGGTTTTCATAGTTAATAAATGCAGGCGCCGGCGATTGATTTAGCGGTGCAAAAAACAGCACTAGCAGCACGACCAGCAAGCCGGTAACGATAAGTCCTGTTAACATCCCTTTCATTATTTGCTTATTACAACCCAACGAAACACTGTGGTTATCATATGCCGTAAATCAGACATTTAAAATAGATTAACACTAAATTTAGTCTGCACTGTCAGCTTTTTTTACACTTCATTATAAGACTATAGGATAATTTATTGGATCACTACATGATAAAATCGAGAACTAACCTCCACTCCCAATGTGTTTGCTGCTGTCAACTTATTTTACACTTTTGTAAATAAATTGTAACGAATGATTTCTGTTTTACTTGTCTTACCACTTTGCAGGTGGCGTCTGTCTTCAACTTAATTTGGTGTTTTGACGCTACGGTGACTATTGGTGTAGATACTGCATAGGTGCTGTTGGGAAAAAATAAATAGGTGCTGCTCGCCACAATCAATACCGGCTTGCGCACACTGCGATGCAATCATATTTGCGCATTGATAACGTACATATGTATTTGCTTACACCGAAACGGATAGTTGCTAAAAAGCAATTAGCGCAAGGACTACTATATGAACAAGTCGACGTTGTTCACCGCAAACGCCACTCTTAAAGACGCGCTCGCACTTTTATTCACAGCATTATGTTTGATGTTACTCGCAATGGGGGTGAGTAAGCCTTTAATTGCGCAAGTACAAGAACCTACAGCGTTAGCACTCGATAATAACTGCGTTATTAATGTATTAAATCGTACCATTCAAGTGAGTGAAGACGGCGGCTGGTCACTACCTAATGTACCTTCAACGCAAGGTAATATTAAGGCTAGAGCAACTTGTGTCGACCCAGACACCGGTGAAACGAAGACCGGCGAGACTGATTTTTTTAGGGTTTCCCGAAATGGCATTACTCAAGTGGGTGAATTCGTATTTAATGATATAAGCAATACGCCCGAATCACTCGAATTTTCGAGCACTTTACCGATCCTCCTAAGCGAAGTAGGTGAAGAAATTCAATTGCAATTAACTGCACGCTACCCCGACACAGACCCGGTTGACGTAACAAATGTTTCGAGCGGCATTAATTATTCACTTAGCAGTAACAACTCTGTTTCTATATCTGGCGAAGGAATGCTAACGGCACGCGCCAATGGTCAAGCGTTAATTATTGCCCGCTTTGATGGTGTTTTGGCGTCTCGACTCGTTATTGTTAATAGCTCGGCAGACACCGATGGTGATGGCCTACCAGACGATTACGAAATTGCGAACGGACTAAACCCAACAGACCCCATCGATGGTCAAGAAGACGTTGACCGCGATGGTATGACAGCGCTAGAAGAATTTTTACAAGGCACAGATCTCAATAATGCCGACACAGATGGCGACGGTGTAGAGGATGGTGAAGAGGTAAATCCAGGTGAAGATGGCTTTGTATCAAACCCACTTATAACCGATACTGACGGTGATGGTTTATCTGATGGCGTAGAATCAAGTGTTGGTTCAGACCCCTCAGACCAAAACGATAGCAACTATGAAGACGCTCTCGTAGACTTAGTGGTAACGCCCTTCGCATTTTCACTCGTAAATAACACAATTCAACCCGATGAAGTTGGTCAACAATTAAGCTTGCAAGGCACATTAGTCGATGGCAATACAATTGACATGACATCTAGCAACCGTGGCACCAACTATTCGAGTTCTGACTTATCAGTTTGTAACTTTGGTGTAGACGATGGCTTAGTATATGGCTCCAGTGAAGGTGCTTGTACTGTATCGGTCTCGTCTAATGGCTATAGCTTTGACATTCCGGTAACCGTGCGCACCTTCGACCCAACTGCGCTATCGGTAGTATCGATTCCTGGCTATGCTAACAACGTAGAAGTAGAAGGCGAATTTGCTTATGTTGCTTCCGGTAATGCTGGTTTACAAGTGGTATCGCTTGGCGCTGCTCGCACTAATCCAACAGTGATTGGCGCTTTAGATACAAGTGGCACCAGTGTCGACTTACGTTTTCACTCAAATGCATTGGTAATGGCAGACGGTAGTGCAGGTATACAGTTAATCGACATCAACGACCCAGGTGCTCCGCAGTTAATTTCTACTGCCGATACCGACGGCTTCGCACAAGATATTGCCATTCAAAACGACTTGGTGCTTGTTGCTGATGGTTCGGCTGGTTTGCAAATAATTGATATAAGTGATGTCAATCAACCGCAAGCTGTTGGCCAGGTAAATGGTATAGGCACAGCAAAAGGCGTGGATGTTAACAATACCACGGCTGTTGTAGGCACTAGTAATGGTGTGTATATCATTGATATATCTAGTCCTGAGTTTCCCGTTGTTTTATCAAGCGTTAACTTAGGAAACGTAAAAGACCTCGTATTTGATGGTGATTACATATACGTAGCTGCTTACACGGTTGGTTACGTGGTTATCAATGCGACCGACTTAAATGCACCGACCGTTGCCGTGCAAAGTAGCCAATTTGTTCCTCGAGATGTACAAACCGCGGGAAGTCTAGCGATTTATTCTGAGCAACTATTCCCTAATGCTATTACTTACCTCGATATACGCGACCCCGACAATGCAGTATTTAGAGGCACAATCGACATGTCTTCGCTCGGTGATTACGCCGGCACAGGTATCGATGTTGATCAGCAGTTTGTATATATATCTGCCGAAAACTTTGTTGTTAGCAACGACTACGGAACATCGGGCAATACGGTATTAATGATTGCGCAATACAGAGATATTGAAGATAACCAAGGTATCGCGCCTACCGTTGAAATCACCTCACCTTTCCAAGGGGTAGAATATATTCAAGGTGAAACCGTAGAAGTAACTGTTGATGCTAATGATGATATTTTTGTAGCAGGTGTTAGCCTACTTGTTGATGGCGAAGTTATCGATACTGATGAGAGTGCGCCTTTCACCTTAAGTTACGCAATTCCAATTGATTTTACCGGCTTAGTCGATTTAAGTGTCAATGCTATCGACCTTGGCAGCAATGTATCTGAGACCAGCACGGTAACGATTGCTTCAATAGCAGACCCTTTAACCACCGCTGTGGGTAGAGTTTTATTGCCGGATGGTATGCCTGTTGAAGGCGCAAATGTGACGTGTCTTGGTTTGAATGCCACAAGTGACATCGACGGCAATTTCTTGGTTAATGATATTCCGACTACCAGCGACTTTAGCTGCGCAGTGTCTGCCCTTGTAGACGAACAAAATTACACCGCATTAACTGCTCGCTTGTCACCAGTTAGAGCTGGCTTTACTGATTTTGGCGATGTTGAGGTGCAAAGCAGCTTCTTTGATACTGAATATGGAACGGATTTGCGCCAGAGCGATGATGATTTTGATTTCGTCGCATTTACCGATGGATTTACTTTCCCATTCTTTGGTCAAGTTTATACGGGTGTGTATGTTAATTCTAATGGTCGCTTAACATTCAACTCAGGTGACCGCAGATACACGGAATCTTTTGAGATATTTACAAGTCAGCCAAACATCGCGATATTCTTTGACGATCTACATCCTGGACGTAGTCCAGGTGCCGTATTGTACAAACAATTACCAGATCGCTTTGTGGTGACGTGGGATAGCGTGCAACATTTCCGCTCTGGTGGCTCTAACACCCTTCAAATGACTATATTTATAGACGGCCGCGTTAGTTTTGCATATAACGGTTTATCTGCCCGAGGCGCGTTTATTGGACTCTCGACGGGCGAATCGTTAGGTGCAACCGCATTAGACCTGAGCGAAGCCCCTTTCTTTGTGAGTCAGCCTGTTTCGTTGTACGAGCAATTTAGAATAGGTAACAGCGAATTTGACTTAGATGGTAATTTTGTTTTATTCACACCAAGAGATAACGGCTTTGATATTGACGTTATTCCACTTGGCGTAGTTCCAGACCCAATGCCTGACCCAGAGCCCGATCCAGATCCAGACCCAAACCTGCCTGAAGATTGCGGCCCTGAATTTGAAATACCTTGCGATGACCCTTGTGAAATAGACGGTGAAGAGCCTTGTTTCCCTTGTGATGAAGATGGCGATGGACCTTGTATCCCGCCTTGCGAAATAGACGGTGAGTTAGTGCCTTGTGACGACCGCCCTGTAGAAGTTGTCGAATAATCAATAGGTAATTTAGGAATACAAAACAATGAGAAATACACAAATACGTTTATTTAAAAAGTTAGCAAGCCTGAGTATGACGCTATTGGCCGTCCTTTTTCTGACTAGTGCCAATGCCCAAAATAATCAAGGATATACCTTAACGGTAGAAGTCGATTCAATTGAAGTTAACGCTGGCGCAAGCGTACATATTGTTGGCTTATCGGCGGGTGCTCTTAATCAAAGCAAAGCGATTGAAAACAGCAATGTTGTTGTTTTTGAAGGTATACAAGCAGACACCTACGATGTATTTGTGATTACTTCAAACAACGAAGTGACGATGAAAACCATTGTTGAGCTTAATGCAAATAAACAGGTCTTGCTAACGGAAGGCGATAGCAAAAAATAATTTTTATTTTCACCGCAATTGCGGTGAATGTTGTTAAACACAAAAGAGAGAAAGGAAGTAGTTATGAAATTTTTATCAATAACAAAGAACATTGCGGCAGTTTCGGCGCTGGCAATAGGATTGCTTTTTAGTGCGGCAAGCCAAGCGGTTTTGATAACGCAGTCTGTGACCGACCAAGGAAACGATGTTTTTAAGATTGATTTTACTGTTGAAAATACGAGTGGAACTGAAATTGATGAGTTCATTGTTTATTTTGATGACACCGTCGATAGCCTTGTTGAGCCTACAATTGGTGAATTTGTTTTCACCACACCAACCGGTTGGCAAGACTTGTCTGACGGGGGATTTAATTCGATTCTTGCAAGTACTCCTCCCTCGTATAGTGCTTTTACTGATCTTACCGCTGCAGACTTTGCGCCTATAGGTTTAAATGAAATGCTTACTGGTTTCAGTATTTTAGTTAATACTATTGCCGGTACAGAATTATCGACTTCTTTTGAATTTGAAGCTTTCTTTGACCTAGACCTAGTCGCTGATGGTTTGACAACAACTAACGTGACAAACGCATCGGCACCCGCAGCAATCTGGTTTGTTGTATTAGGACTGTCGGCATTTTTTGTAAGAAGAGCAAGCGTCAAATAGTAGTAATTAATAATGGTTCGATACTTGTCGAGCCAAGGGACTAGAAACAAATCGCATGTCGATTTGTGACAACACACTAGGATATGGGAAACGAATATGAAGAGCCTGCACAAGCAATTTTTTGTTGTACTCTCGCTTTTTTTTGCAACGCTTGGCCAGTTTGCTTACGCAGGCGTCGAGGTCGTTGGCAATGAGTTAACAGAACGAGAGCGCATAACAAGGTCGCTGTACGAGTATTCGTATAAGTTAGAGGTTGCCAATAGCGGTTTGGATGTTACTAACGTGGTCATTACCATGTCGAGTGATGTTTATACAATTACCGACCCTACTATCACTATTGATGCTATTGCCGCTGGCGATACCGTATTATCGACCGATACATATTCCATTCAAATTCCTAGACGTGTTCCTTTTGACCCTTCAGCGGTAAATATCGATATTGCCTTTGTAGAAGTTCCGCCTACCGGTACTGATAACGACGGTGATGGTATTACTTTTGAAGCGGGTGATTGTAACGATAATGACCCTACCGTTTTCCCTGGCGCACAAGAGATTCCCAATAACGGGGTAGACGAAGACTGTGATGGCGAAGACTTAATTGTTGCACCAAGTTTTTCTGTTCAAATCGACACGCCAACTTCACTTTCTACAGTGGGCGTAACGCCTGTGCTCGTTACCGGCACAGTAACTGGTGATGTGGTTGCCGTAACTGTAAACAACCAGCCAGTACAAACAAATGGCGGTGTTTTTCAAGTGAATGTTGCGCTTGAAGAAGGCCACAACACAATTGTTGCCCGAGGCACCCAAGGCGAACAGCAAGTTGCTGATACCATATCAATATCTCTAGACCAAACACCTCCTTACGTGACCATAGAGTCGCACACCAACGAGCAAGTAGTTTATACCGATAAGATAACCGTTACCGGCTTACTTAACGATATTGTTAGAGGCACTATTGAGCAAGAACAAGCCTCAGTGAGCGTCAATGGTATAGCCGCAGAAGTTCGCAACAGAAGCTATGCTGCGCAAGATATTCAGCTTGTACCAGGCCTTAATACAATTAGCGTGACAGGTACTGACCAAGTTGGCAATGTGGGTAGCGAAGAGCTTACCGTAATCTATGAAGTGCTAGAGGGCCGAAGGCTAACGCTTGAGCAAGGCCAGTCGCAAAGCGGCGAAATAGGCACGGTGCTAGAGCAACCATTAGTCGTAAAAGTGACTGACGACAACGGCATGCCGGTAGCGCAAGCGGCGACTATTTTTCGGGTAACTCAAGGTTCTGGTAAAGTCGGTGTGGGTACCGAGTTGCAAGGCCGAGCAGTGATTGTCGAAACCGACAACGAGGGCATGGCGTCGACACAATATGCACTAGGTATGCGAGTAGGTACCGGAAACCATAAAGTAAGAGCTTCGGTTGTGGGTTACGACAACGACATTACCTTTGTTGCCAGTGCCAATGGCAAAGTAGGCAATAAACTTTCTATTAATTCAGGAAATAATCAACGCGGTGCGGTTGGCCAAGTGTTGCCAGAGCCTCTTGTTGCGGTAGTTACCGACGAAGGCGCTAACGTAGTAGCCGGCGCAAGAATATTGTTTAAGGTGACAAAAGGCAGCGGTAATCTACAAAATGGCGAACGCGAATTTGAGACAACAACCGACAGTGACGGACGCGCTACTTCAGAATTTACGCTAGGTTATTTAACAGGCTTAGATGCGCAGCGCGTTTCGGTAACGCTACTTGATAGCCCTAATCCAGACAATTTACTCGTCGCGGCATTTAGTGCTTCTGGCTTGGTTCCGTCAGAGTCTGGCTTAACATCTATAACCGGTGTGGTATTAGACAATCAAGACCGTCCTATACCCGGCGTAACAGTTAGGGTAGATGGCACTGACAGACAAGATGCTACCGACGAAGAAGGCCAATTTACAATTACGCAAGCGCCTGTTGGCCCAGTGCACTTAGTAGCAGACGGCTCGACGGCCAGTGTACCCGGTGAATTCCCATCATTGTCGTACAACATTGTGACGGTCTCTGGCGCTGAAAACCCGCTATCTGCACCTATTTATATGGTTAAACTTGATACCGATGGTGCTGTTTTTGCGGGGCCAGAAGATGTCACACTTACCCTTGAGCGATACCCTGGCTTTGCGCTAGAAATAGCCAAAGATTCAGTGACTTTCCCTGATGGAAGCCGCGAAGGTTTAGTGTCTGTTACACAAGTTAATGCTGACAAGGTACCGATGGCGCCGCCAAATGGTATGCAGCCACAATTTATCGTTACTATCCAACCGACTAATACTCGCTTTGACCCGCCAGCTCGCTTGTCGCTGCCAAACGTAGACGGCTTTTCGCCAGGTGAGCAAGTTGAGATGTACTCGTACGATCACGACTTAGAAGAATTTGTGGCTATCGGTTTAGGCACAGTGAGTAACGATGCTACTGTTGTTAAATCAAATATTGGCGTTGGTGTTATAAAAGCCGGTTGGCACTGTGGTTCGCAGCCTGGCGGAAGTGGCTGTGCTCACAATTGCCCAACCTGTCAAGATTGCGATGGTGATTGTAATTGCGTACCCGCAGACGGCGACCCAAGAGCCGCAGAATCTGACGTAGAAGGCGATTGTAAAACACCTCAGTGTCAGGGCGGTGCGTTAACACAAGTTAACGATGATAGTGATGTACCAGCTGATTCTGAAGATGTAGAAGGTGACTGTAAAACACCAGGCTGTGAGAATGGCTCACCTACCGATGTGAATGACGATGCTGATATATCTGACGAAGACGGATTATGTAGCAAATGCCAAGATGGTGAAGTGGTTGCTGATGAATCTAAAAATGGTACTTTTAAATGCGGCGACGGTTCACCTGAGCAAGAGTGCTTAGTCTGTAATGATGGCACGTGTGAAATACCCGAATGTGATGCAGAAGGTGAGACTTTCTCAGCAAGCATCGGTAGAGAAGTTGGTGCTTCAAATGTACCTGGTCTAGATAGAGTGTTAGCGCTTGGCAATAGAGTTTTTAGTCGTCTGCCTGGTCCATTGCGTTGTGAAGAGCTTGCTGTATCTGTCAAAGGCTCATACAAGCGCGGTGAAGATTGCTGTCAAGATTGTACCAAAGACGACAAAGGCGAGTATCATCAAGTTGCTGCCTCTGGTGAAATTGGAACAGACTGTGTTATTGGTGTGCCCATCCCTCCTATTGATATTGATTGGCCAATTACCGCTTTCGGTTGGGGTATTCAAGTAGAAATTGACGCACGCGCTGATATTGGTGCTAAGTTTAAGCCTACGGTAAGTATTGAAGCTTCTGGTAAATACAACCTGACGTGTGAAGAAGGCTGTGTAAGTGGCTCAGGTAAACTTGGCGTTGGCTTATTTGGTGGCGTTGACGTACGACTCAATAAAGCTGAAGCCGAAGTGAAATTTGGCCGATTTGGCGACTGGGACATTGTTGAAATACAAGGCACTAAGATTGTTGGAGGCCTAAACGTAGGCGAAATCTCTGGCAGTTTAAGTGGCGGATTTGGAGCAGCTGACGGTTGCGATGCCGCCAACTGTGGTGTACAAGTTGGCGATGGCAAGTTAGTCTTTGCTTTCCAAGGTGGTAGCATCCAACTGTTTGACATCGAACGACTAACGGTTAATTTGAATCAATATATAAACTGGGAGCTTGAAGTGCCACTTTGGGGCAGCTTTGGAGCGTCTTGTCGATAGCATATAGCTGGCAAAAGTTACCTAGGCTATAAAATAGAGTAAACAATAACGACGCCTGATCAATCTTGCGTCGTTATCATTTGAGATTAGACATTTATCATTGACCAAAGACACTTAAAGAAACATCTTTAATTACTTGAAGTGATGAATAAGAGTGAAGGATTCGCAATGTTGTTTAAAAAGTATGTAGTAAAAAAGGGCGTCGTTTTTGCGTCTTTATGTTTGAGCTTAATCGCAAGCAATAGCGCATTTTCCCAACAAACTGCTTACCAAATAGTGGAAGGCAAAAACGGCACTGGAATATGGCTGAGTATGCACAAGGCTAACCTAAACCAAACTAGCCCAAATGTAAGCAGTGCTATTGAACAAAATAATTTGATCACCAGCTTCACCAAAGCTTCTCAACTCAACAATACACATCTTAACACCCCAATCAACCAAGTAAATCTGCGAAAAACACCCGCACTTATTGGTATTGACGCTACAAGCGTTTCATATAAAAACGCGTGGGAATGGGGCAATCAAGTTATTTTTGAAGCGACCTATCAAACGGCTAGTCGAGCTATTCCTTGGCGCTCAGACTATGCTTGCGATACCACGAATGCATGCAAACTGATGGTTAAGCCTAAACCACAGTTTTTTGAATTGAGCTACTATATGTATGCAAATAATCCAATTGTGTCAAAGCCCGCTAGTCAGCTAACATTACCGAATTCACAGTTAGCCAAATATACTGTTCAGTTCGCACAACCAGGTACAAAACCTACCTTTAATAAGCCAACAACAGGCACTAAATCTGCTACTTGGACTTTATTTCTCGAAAAAGAATCGAGTAGCATTAATTATGCGCCAAGCAGTCAAAGTTTTGAAATACCACCAGGCGCTTCTCGGCCTGCTAGTATCGTTTTGTTGCAGGCCCAGCTAAACGAGGTGATAAAGGCAGTCAAAATTGAAGAAATGCTACAAGACCCCTCACAACCCAAAATTGAATACAAGTTACCTTTACAAACGAAAGGGGTGGGAATATTTCAGCGGAAATTAAACGCAAATGGCACTCAGTCATCTTCACGTTTGGTTTATCAAGAACAAATCTACAATATGATCACAAAATGGCGCAGTGTTAATCTTGTTGCAAGTTTATCACTCGATGACCGCATCGTTTTATTCGTACAGCCAGTTATTGTAGGCACCGCAGAGCAAGCAACTAACTATTTAGGTG
>CAZXTD010000011.1:23174-30257 GCA_964643575.1 uncultured Glaciecola sp.
GTGCTGTTTATCCTTTCGAGATAAAAGATAACAAGGTGACGCTTGGCGTTAGCTCAGATTACACTGGCGCACTGTTGAGTTCTGACAGGCTACTTGAATCTTTGCGGATTAACGCGAGTTAGAAAAGAGTAACATTATGTTTAATGCTGCATTTTTTGGTGGTTTATTCTTTGTCTTACTTTCATGCTTTTTGCTATATAAAAAGCTTGAAGCCAAACGGCTTCTTACCGAGTGTCAACTTTGGCCGTCAACAAAAGGTACAATGACTACCAGTGAGGCCAGCAAATACGACGCAAAAAGCACGCGCTGGGACTTCATGGCGGTATATGAGTATGAAGTCGATGGCCAAGCTTTCAAAAACTCTGTTGTTACGTTGTACACGATCTCAAACAAAGATGAAGCACAGTCACTGGCTAAAAAATACCCCTTAGGTAAAGAGGTAAAAGTATATTACAACCCCCGTAAACCTCAGCAGTCTTTGCTAGAAAAAGGAAACGGAAACCGAAAGCCAAATTCAGAAATACACTTTGCCATTATCGGTATTGTTATTGGCGCATTAGTAATGACGGCTGGCTATTTAGGCTGGTTTAATAGTTAGGCACACAGATTAATGGAGTACTTATGCTTTTAACGACTACATATTTAAAGCGCCAGTTTTTGAGACTAGTTACATGCCGGTCAAAGCTTCACTTAGCGACTATCGCCATGCTCCTTGTAAGCACAAGTATAAACGCTCATGCACAGCGCACGCCTCTACCTATTCCCGATAAAACCACATATAGCGAATTTCTAGTTAATCCGTGGCAAGCCAATAAGCCAAGCTTAATTACTTTTAAAGACCCTCGTTGTCCGCATTGTGCAAAAGCAATTAAAAAAATCGATCGCTTAGATAATTACAACGTGTTTGTTTTTTGGGCGCCAATTTTAGGGGATAGAAGTAAACAAATCGTCGATCAAATATTTTCGTGCCAAACATTAACCTCAGATGAAGTCTTTAAGGCCGTTATTCGCCGCAATGCGCCTCAGTGCAACAGCGTTATGAACGAAGCACGCAGAAAGCTGAATGACGATATAGTGGCGTCTTACAATCCTCGCTCGGTACCACAATATTGGTTAGGGGGCTCTCGCGTACAAGTTGCTCGCTTAAACCTGGCAGAAACAAAAGAACAACGTATTGCAAGCATCAAAGAAAATACATCATTGCAGATTCCTTGGAAGCGTTACGCTGATATGTCGGTAACACCTGATAAACGAGGGCTCTACCGCGCAGCACTTGTCTTGCCAGCTTCAAAATCTATAAACGACTTTTTCAAAACAGCAATGTATACCGACAATACCTTTAAGTGGCATGTTGTTGAATCTAACAAAAATAGTAAAAGCACCGAATTTATGTTGCTTACAAATCTAATAGAAGTCACTAAACCGACAGTGATAATAGAAGGAAAAGTGCTCACTGAAAACGAGATGAATAGCTTGTTATCTGAGAGCTTTCTCCAAAATTTCGCAGCGCTGTGAAGCTACTCTACACGTATTATTGAACCCACCACTGTAATTACATCGCCTCCACGGCATTCAGTACTTGGTACTAAGCTGGAGGTTGAGCAGTCCTTATCATCTGGCAAACAAAACTCAAAGCGTGTTTGTGTTTTTATTGCTTGCGTCAACATACCTTTATTTAAGTCTTCCCAATGCCATCTTTGGATGACTTTTTCAGCTTCTTTGCCAAAGGTTTTGCCATCGGTATCTACTATCTTGATATTGGTAATTTGATAATCAGGTGTGATAACGTATTCAACAGTAGCACAACCACTTTGACCTTTCTTAGCTTGATCAACAGGATACATAGGAGCAAAACGCTTTAATCCGCTCCATTGTTGCGATGCCAATAAGTTGTCTGTAACCGGCAAACTATCGTAAGCGCTGTTATATTGTGAAGAGGTGCTAGAGCATCCTGCGACCGCGATTACAAATAAAATTATACTTATATTTTTCATAGGCTTCCCTTATCGAATTGCTAGACTTGACTTGCCATTTATATTACTTCGCCTGTATGAACGAATCTAGTCTTTGACTAAAAGCCTTTCAATACGAGAGGAACTACCCGATAGATGGTCTTTAGCTGACCAAAACCCTAACGCGAGCCAAAACATCATTCACGATTTTATCAGGCGCTTTTTCTATAAATTTAATGCCTCTAAATTCATAGTCTATGGTTTTAACTTGCTGACATAATACAACGCCATTTGTTTGTAATTTATTGTCTAGTTTTACTTCGAATCCGTGCCCTCTAACAGTTGAGGTAATTGGCGCTACTAAAGCTAATTGAATTTGCTTATTAAAAAGTTCGGGCGATAACACTAAGGCTGCTCGCTCATAAGCCTGCTCATTTCCTGCCGAAGGGTTAAAGTTTGTAAAGACAATGTCACCGCGTTTAGGTATATATTTAATAGGCACTAAATTTTCTCATTTCCAACATTGTCTTCGTTTAGCCACTTTTTATCGTCAGCATTTAACTTCATTTTGTCAGGCTCACACGACGCTAAAAGCTCACCCAATGAGTATTCGGGTTTTCTAATAGGTTCAATGACGATACGGCCGTTTTCAGCCCAAATGTCTATTTTATCGTTTACGTCCAAATTTAATTCCTTTAGTAAAGATGCAGGAAGTAATGTCCCTTTTGAATTGCCAAATTTTCTAATAACCGTTTCCATAACAAGCCTAGCGTAGTGACTATGTTACAACTATAACAAAAGAGTTGGATGTTACAACAATGTTGGTACTTTACTTCGCTGATAAAGCTAATGAAATAATAGAATGCCAAGATTTAGACTTGAAAACGACTGAACAAAAGATCAGATCTATAACATTCTAGTTTGAATGCTCGTGTGCTTTACGCTATGTTCCTAGATTCTATTTAGGGTATTTGAATAAATAAACACAACGAGGAAATGATCATGGTTTTAGGCTTACTCTCTATCAGCTTAAAAGTGGCCGACATTGAAGTTTCAAGAGCATTCTATGAAAAGCTCGGCTTCAACCCTGTGGCGGGTAATGTAGAGCAAAAATGGCTAATTATGAAAGACCCAAACGACCAAGTCATTGGTTTATTCGAAGGAATCCTCGAAAAAAACATGCTTACCTTCAACCCTGGCTGGGATGCCAATATGCAAAACATTGACGACTACATAGATGTGAGATATCTACAAAAGATGCTAAGCGATCAAGGTATTGATTGCGGGAAAATGATTGGCGAAAATAATAAAGGTCCTGCTAACTTCATGATGACAGACCCCGACGGCAATCCTATTTTGATAGATCAGCATAGGCAGTGAATGCGGTAAATTATTAGAGCATAAAAATGACAACAAGAATAAATACAATGCCAATGAAAATATTAAAATAGTAGGGGTTGTCGACAAAACTAATTAGGCTAAAAGAAGCATTTGCATTTTTGCGATTTTGAAAATCTTTATCACGATTTGAATAAGTCTGACCAAGGTCGCGTTTGCTCTTTAGTTTACTTTCTATCTTTTGCTGTAAAACATAACGCCGGCTTTCCTCGGCAGATTCGAAGGCTGTATACAGATAGTCTAAAGACTTTTCAATCTGTGGAGATGCAGAGGCGTGCAATGAGGTTGTTTCGGGGTGCGACCAATATTTGGGCGTATCAACCGTATTAATTTCGTCTTTTTTACTTTCAGCTTGTGCATTTGTTTTTTGCCTTTCTGATTTAAAGGTTTCAAGCACTTCAGTTAGCACATGCTCACATTGATTCACGTCTGGAATAGCAAAAAAACCAATGTTTTTCTCACGCCGTTTGTCGTAGCTATCCCAATAATATTCTTTACATAAAATTAAGTCGCCTGACCCATCTGTATGTGTGACTTTTGTCGTGTGCTCAATTTGGAAAAATGGAATAGTCTCAACCGTAACCTTTCTTACTACATGCAAATTAAAGGCGCGTTTATTAGTGATTACACAGCAAGTGTTCTTTGATTCAATAAGGCTATAAAAAGGGGCTAAAAAGAGCGCTATTGCGATTAAACCAAAAAAGGATATGACAATTATGCCTACTATTGATTCGCTATTAGACACATTGATATTTAAGCTGAACGGAATCAGTACAGCACAAATCATTATGGTTGCCAACCAAGAGGAAAATGAGGGCAAAGCTGCGCGCCATACAAATGGTTTGTTCGCCCAAATTATTTCTTCGTTCGCTTTGAGCTCGCGGAGTAAAGCCGTTTTGACTTTGTCGGGGAAGCTATCCATTGCATTCAAAACTTATCTTCCTAAGATACACCTAATAGATATTTTGATTTTTTCAAAACAGAAATTACTTGAATAGGCCGAGAGACTGCCATAATTAAACTTGTTAAACAAGCGAACAAGTCGTGTTTTATACGAACATAAATGTTATGTGTAGTTTGTTATTTTCTTATACACTGTTCTGCGGATATGATCTGGCCCCAGACTCTAACTAATTCCATAGCATTGATTGACATAAAACAAAGGCATGTTTAATGATTAGAACAACAAAATATCTAGCTACTTTCGTCAAACTGTTTGTGTTAATGTCGCCAATAGCCGCTAGCGCACAATGGACTAATCATTATCAAAAACTCGATGACTTTGGACACCATGTATACCTAGAGCAACACGAGTTACCTATTTTAGCGCACGGTATTACCGACCCAGCACCTTCACCTAACGGCAAGCACATCGCATTTTCATCTAAAGGCTGGTTATGGTTGTTAGATACCGACTCAGGCATTGCAACCCAATTAACAAATGCTGAAGGCGCAGATTCTCGGCCACGTTGGTCGGCTGATGGCAAATATATCGCTTTTGTGCGCGATTACAGCTACGACACCGCGGTGGTGATTAAAGAGATTAAAACTGACAAAGAAACGGTCATCAATTCAAGCGCAATTGAACTTGACCCTGAATTTTCAGGCGATGGCTTAAGCTTATATTATACCAGTGGCAAGTCAGGCTCTTTAGAAATATACCGGCGAGATATAATAAGTGGTACAGAGCAAAAACTAACGGCCTTACCGCAAGTTGTGAGAAACACGCGAAGAGTCGCTAACAAAAACGCAATTGTATATTTGCATGGTAGCGGCGCACATAGGGTATTAAAAAAACGAGACTTTACCACCGGTAACGACGACATCGTGCAGGCGCAAACGCTTACCTATCACCTCACCAGCGACACCCACCCATCGCAAGACCTAATTGTTTACAGCGCACCCATCGACAACAACTACCATTTGTTCACCATGGACTTAAACGATACGCGCGTATCACAGCGTTTAAGCGATGGCGATAGTTTTGCGCTTACGACTGCCTTTAGTGCCGACGGCAACGATATTTATTATGTTACGCTTGATGAAAATCGCCAATTTAAGCTGATGAAAACGCCTACTCATGGCGGCAAGCATTCAGAGGTACAAATACAAAAATGGGAACATGCTGCGCCAACCGGTACTTTGCGTTTATCTCTTTTTGATGAAAACGATCAGGCTATTACTGCCCGGGTGTCGATTAAATCGGAAGATGGCCACCCTGTCGCAAGCCCTACCAGTGCAACGTTTGACGACCCGCAAAGTGGTCGCAACTATTTTTATATCGACGCTACCGAGCGTTTCATCTTGCCTACAGGCAATTATACTATTGAAGCGGTGCATGGCCCCATGAGTCCTGTAGTCACGACAAAGGCAAGAGTACGAAAAGCAAAAACTGTTGAGCAAGATATTACCATTAAGTCTTTATGGGACAGCCAAGCTGCGGGTTACACATCAGCCGACTTTCATGTGCATTTAAATGGTGATGGCCATCATCGCGCTACGCATAAAGATGCCTTAATGCAGATGAAAGGCGAAAACCTCAATTATCTCGCCCCAATGTCGTGGAACCGGTGGGAGCGCAAAATAGATAAGCCCATTGTTGGCAAACAAACGATTGATGGCCAACATACCATTGTTCAGGGGCAAGAAGTGCGTTCGCATTTTCATGGTCACGTGGGCTTGTTAAGTGTTAAAGAGCCTTTTGCGCCTTGGTTTTTTGGTCCGAGTAATCCAGCCCTAGGCGACACTAACTTAAGCAACGCAGATGTATTCGAATATGCCAATAAAGTCGGCGCTTTTGGCACGTATGTTCACCCGATTGCTAAAGACGGTGACCCGTTTACCAAAGAAGCAATAAATTCCATTGGGCTAGAATTACTCGCCGACGGGATCTTGCAACCCAAAATGGGGCTCGAAATTGTTTGCGCATGGACCAGCTCGCTTGGCACTTCTGAAGTATGGTATCGATTGCTCAACATAGGCAGGCCTGTTGCGGGTATATCTGGCACAGACGGTTGGATAGACTTTCATAGAACGCCTGCTGTAGGAACTGCTCGTGCATATATTCGCTCGTCTACCGAAGGCGAAAGCGACGATCCGGTTGTGGCTGGTGCTATTGCCGGTCGTAGCTTTTTATCGACCGGGCCTGCGTTAGTATTCGCGCTTAAAAATGGTGCTAAGCCAGGCGATGTAACGCCTGGTGGCACCCAAGAGTTTTCGTTAACCATTGCTAGTGCAAGCACTTTAGAAAAAGTAGAAATTATTGTTAATGGTGAGGTTGTGCAAACCTTAGAAGCGATTGATGCGGGTGACACCAAATCATACAACGGCCAAGTGAAGCTTCCTGAAGGCGGCTGGGTTGCGGCAAGAGCCTTTTCGGCGCAGCAACGTCAAGACAGCTGGCCCACTATGCATGCAAGGCCTTTTGCTCACTCTTCCCCTATTTGGATCAAACAAATAGGCAGCACAGATGAAAGTGCAAGCAAAGCGGCCGCTCAGGATCTTCTGCTAGGCATAAATGCTGCACAAACCCGAGCTAAAATTGCTTATGGTAAACGCGATATGCCAAAGCTATATAAGCGCTTTGAAGACGCAAGGCGTGTATTGCAGGCGCTAGACCGCTAAAAAAAGGTACTGCGCACCGTGCCGCCGATTTGTTGTCTGTGTAATATCAATAATGCTGATATGATCCTCTCTTTTAGAAGAATGTGGGCGGCAGTGGTCGATTTAAGAC
>CAZXTD010000011.1:30267-47916 GCA_964643575.1 uncultured Glaciecola sp.
CTTCTATTATGAGTGGCGGTAGTTTCTGAGAGTTTTGGTTTTCAGCAACTCCCGTTATATTTTGCCCCAACGCATCAAGTCCTTTGCTTAAAGTCGAGCTGTTTTGCAGCGTTGCCCCTGCAAAAAAAAGGCTTTTAGTATTATTTATACCGCCAGATATGTTAACAAGTTCCAGAATATCCAGCGATGTAGTTAATTTAATTAGCATATGCTTTCCTTAAAAGAGTTTGTAGATGACGTTTTTCATCTGCAATAAAGTGTATTTAAGTTTTGTGATAAAGTATGCTGTCTATTGGTCTAGATTTATTGCGGTTGACATAAGAGGGCGGCTTTTTTGTTAATTACAAGTGAACATTATTGAATATGTTTGGCATTCATAAAAATATTTTTTAAGAGGTAGTAAAATGCGAATAGTGGTGTTTAGCTTAATTTTTGTATTCTCAACTGTTTTACAAGCTCAAGAAACAAAAGCGGTTGAAAAAGATAGCTATGTTATTAAAGGCGTAGGCGCCGCACTGTGTCGCAATTATACGCAGGCAGTAAACGAAAAAGATGAGCAGAGGTTTATATTTGGCGGTTTTTTACAAGGATATATTACAGGCCTTAATGAAAGCTTAAGCAATGTGTTTGACATTACCCCATGGCAAAACGACAGAACGCTAGGTTTGATATTATACAAATATTGTGTTGAAAACCCGACTCAGCAATTTGTTTTTGCTGTAGGCCGTGTCTTAATTTCATTTAATACAGATGTTTTGACCCAACCAAGCCCACTTAAGCCAGTAGATAATGTTCAGCCCATAATCTTGCTTCGAGAGTCAGTAATGCAACAAATAATTGAGCGGCTTAACCGTTTGGGTTACGGTAATTTGGCGGGTAATACAATATCGAAAAACGTTCAGGTGGCTTTAAAGGCGTTTCAAGAAAAAGAAGGGCTTGAAGCAAGCGGAGTGCCAGACCAAGAGACATTACTGAGACTGTTCGCACGAGATCAGGCTATCGACGATTTATAAAACCGGCTTACAGTTACAAGATTTATACAAGAAACTTACCCAAGAGATTAAAATATGATGCAATGTAGCTCCTATGTGCCGACAATTTCTCTATAAATTAACAAACCGCCATCTTTCTGAAAGTGGCGGTTTGTCATTTTGATGAGTATATATTGTTAGGTCAAAACCAACCTTACTATTTTATACTCGGTCATATCTCGAACTAATTTCTAATAGTGATATCTGATTTACTTAAAGCGTCTTAACCCAATAATTGCAAGGCCAGTGAAAAATATTACTATCGTCGCAGGCGCGTTTACTTGAGCAGTAAAATCAACCTGAAAGATTTCAGCAATATCCCATCCAATGACATCGAGTGCACCAAGGTCAGTGGCAAAAGGATCAAGTTGAAGGTTGTTAGGTATCGTCGGGTCCATAAGTCCTAAGGTTAAATTTTCTGGTGAAACACCTGTTTCAAGAAAGTGACTCGCCTGGTTTTGACCGAAAAAGCTGAATCCCAATGGATTACAAACGCCTGCTGCAAAAGAGTTAATTCCATTAAAATTACCGGTAGACATAGGTGCAATAGATGTTTGGCCGCCGTCTATTGATAAGTATGGTACTGTTGATGGGAATTCACCGGCAGCGAGCGCCTCACAAACATTAGTTGCGTTAAGGTCTAGTGTACCGCCTCCATTCAAATTAAAAGTAACGTCTGGGTTAAAAAGTCCAGTGGTTAAGTCTAGGCCGACGAAATCTCCAGCAGCATCAAAAGAAACCTCAGAGAATCGAAATAAGTCTAATGGATTAATGAATGTGCCAAAAAATCCAGCACCTACTCCCAAACCAACCGTTGAGGTTAATCCTGGGTTGTTATTGAAAACAATAGAGGCGGCTAGTTGAGCAAAAGGCCCATCACCTGTAACTAAATCAGCAAAGTCCACTCCTGAAACAAACCCTAATGCATGGCCTATTTCGTGAGCGGCAATCGCAACAAAGTCTTGCCCGATAATGCCGTCATCGCGGTCAAAATCAAACGAGTCAAAAAATAATGAATTAAACGTAATATTTGCATCTGCGGCATCAGGATCAATATTGTCAACTAGTCCGATAGCCTTCAGGTTTGCGGTATTGACGTCAATAAATGAGGCATTACTAAGCACCGCACCTATCCCGTTTATTACAGTATCTTCAGGCTCAAAAGGCGGGACTTCCATATTTAATGTAGGGTTGCTGAGCGCATTACTGGACTGATTTTCTGACACACCTAGAATGTGGTCTTTCGCTTCAGCCTTCATCGAATCCCAATGCGCACATCCAGAAAAATGTGAATGCCCCGTCATTGGTCCGTTAAAGTTGCCATTAGTGGCCTGAGGGTTTGATTGTTGCGCGCCTGGGTCACCGTCGGGAACCAAATCGGCTTCTATAGTATTAGTAATATAACTGATATTATCTAATGGAATATTTGCTATCGCAGACCTGTCGTTATTTGAGCTTGCATCGTTAATGAGTGCTTGTCTGTAGTCTGTATATGAAACAACTTGACTTGAAGACCCCGCACTGGCTAAAACGTTTGCGCCTAACTCATTAAAACCTGCACTCACATTCACAACTATATTATCTGTTAAGCGTGCTTCCCAAAGTGCCGCTGCGTCCTGAAATGAAGATTCAACTGTTAAAATTTGTTCTTCTGTAAATCCTGAGCCTTCAAAATTAAAATCAAATTCTATATCTACTGCGTTTGCATAAGAACCTACAAACAATGCTGCCGTAACAGCAACAATACAACGTTTTACTACTAACATTCTTATTACCTTTTTAGTTATTGTAAACAAGTATTATTGTGTTGATAATACCCCATGAAACATAGTGTTTATGTGTCACACTGGCGACTAGCAATATTTGAACCAAATAAATAACGCAAATAATTCAGCAGTTTAAAATCAACATCAAGTCTCTATTTACATGTTGTAAAAATATCTGACAGTTGAAGCCTTAACAACGCCGCTACAGTCTTTGGTAAAAATAAGAAGGCGGTCCTCATTTTCTAAAAATATTACGTCAAACACTGGCATTGATGCAGGTACAAATTTCTAGTTTATTTCAAGCCATAAGCGATACTTTTATCATTGTTGTGCCACTGAGAAAGCACCACTCAAAAAGATTTCTAATAATTTGTAACCTTTCACAAGGAAGTACGTCTTTAGCATCATGAAAGGAAATTTATTCAACACAATTGTCAGGGAACAACAGCTGCGAGTTTATTCGTTGGCCTTGTATATATTGCGCGACCAGCCAGAGGCTGAAGACGTAACTCAAGATGTGTTCACGCGCCTATTTAATAGCCTAGACAAAGTTGAACCAGAAAAAATATCCAGTTGGTTGTCTGCGGTAACCCGTAATGCGTGCATCGATAAGATTCGAAAGCGCAGAGAATTCACTCAAATTGAAGACGAACATCATATAACGCACTCTGTGCATGAGCCCTCGGGTCACTTGCAGAATACGCAATTAAGTGAATGGTTAAACAATGCTGTATTAGCTTTAAAAGAGCCCTATCAGTCCTTAATAAGACTGTGCGATATCGAACAAAATAGCCAGCAGACAGCGGCGCAAACACTCAACCTTAGCGCGACACAAGTAAAGGTGTATCTGCATCGCGCGCGCAGCCAATTAAGAGAATTGTTGAAGGAGTTTACCCATGAGCGATAAACACGAATGGCAAAAGTCTTTAGATGACTTCTTAAAAAACAATCCGCAAAGTGCAGACACAAGAGTACTTGCTAGAGCTTTAGCAGAGGTATCGTCAGATAATGAAGCGGAGTATGCAAGCAATATTGCGGATTTAGAAACGGCTTTGCACATCGAGCAAAATATCGATGCTATTGGTTTGCAAGCTACATCAACAGATTTACAAAATAGACTCAATGCAATTGCTCAGCCAAGCAAAGACAGCACGGTTATTTGGCCTGTGTTCAAATCAAATTGGCGAAAAATAAGTGCAATTGCCGCAAGTGTAGTGCTTGTCGCCTTTTTTTATAGTGCAGGGCTCACTCAACACGCCCCGCAGCAACCTTCGCTCGCTGAAATAAAGCAAGCAGAGCAAGAATTAAAAATAGCCTTTGCGTATTTAGCAAAGGCTCAAACTCAATCATCGCAAAAGCTTCAGCAAACGCTAGATGAAAATATTCAACAACCTATCAACAACAGTTTGCTAAGGCCACTTGAACACCTTAAGGAGTCATCATGAAAATACGCACCCTATTTAGTTGTGCATTGTTAGTTGTTTTATTTGTGTCAACAGCAAAGGCAGAAGACTTAAGCACAAAACGAGGTTACGTCGCATTTACTAATTTAGAATCTGTATACGGTGAGCCGAGAGTGTTGATTAATTTGAATAAAACAATGCTAGGTTTCGTCAGTAAATTGAATATGGCAGACCCTGAAACGTCCGAGCTTATCGGCAATCTTGAAGGGATACGCGTGCACATTTATGACATTGACGGCAATGAGCAACCCGCGCTCGATGTGATTGCTTCGGTGAGTAAAGATATTCAAGCAAAAAGCTGGATGCCGATTGTGTCGATTAATGAAGAAAACGAAAAAGTGAGGATTTTTGCAAAAATGACTGACGACATAATGGATGGCTTAATGGTGATGCTTGTAGATAACGACGACAAAGGAGAAGCGGTGTTTATTAACATCATAGGCGAGATTGACCCTGACAAAATCAACAGTGTGACAGATTCGCTTAACATCAATATTGACTTGTAAAAGGAAAGAAAAATGGAGTTTCAAAGGACTTTAAAAACACAATTTGTTTTAGCTGTAATAGTATTAAGTGGCTTGATACTCACAGGCTGCGGTATTACGGCTAAAAGCCTACACAATCATGAAGGCTACGCCGATATCGAATCGCCGTGGTGGTGGCAAGCTGACAAACAAACGAGTATTTCGATTGGCCCAAGCACAATTAGGGCGGCTCGCTGGTTTACCGATATTGATAAAGACCCACAAGTAAAAGCCTTATTAAAAAGTGTGGATGGTATTCGCTTGCTTGTATACAAAGTAGATCACAACAGCGAGGTATTTAAGGGCAGTATTGAGCAAACGCGTGAAAATTTGATGGCGAGTGGGTGGTTTCCGGTGGTGCAAGTCAAAGATAAAGACACCGACGAAACAAAACATATTTTTATGAAATCGGACGGCAACATTATAGATGGTTTAGTTGTGTTGAGCTTGTCCGAAACCAAAGCAACGTTTGTTAACGTGATTGGTGATATTCATCCTGACGACTTCGAGCCACTAATGTCGCAAGTAACTGAAATTCAGTAATATAAGTTACAAGCTTAAGCTAAGCTGACCCCCTGAACACCCTGTCATTTCGCCAAGCTAACAGGCCCGATTAAAAATTAATCAATATTTTTGAGGGCTTTTATTCTCTCCCTACGCATTAACTATATGAGCGACGAATTTATCGTAAAAGCTAAGTACAACACTTAGCCAAAAATGCATAGCCATTTAATTAATGTGAAAGGAGAGACACATGACTCATTCATCAGCAAAAAACTATACTGGCCATATTGGTCAAAAGAAGATAAATCCTTGGAAGCTGTCACTACTTAGCAGCGCTATTTTTTCTGTATTAGGCTTGTCTGCCTGTGGAGGCGGCGGCAGTGGCGGTGGCAGCGCGCCAGCGCCAGCACCGGCTCCACCTCCTGATAACCCGCCAACAGTTAGCGTAGACGAGCGAATTATCGTAAGCGCGGGCGACTCAGTGAGTATTACCGCTACAGCAAGCGATGCTGATGGTGACGCGATTACTTATAGCTGGATGCAAATGACGGGCGATGCGGTAAGTAATACCGACGGTTTTGATGCGGCCACAGCAAGCTTTAGTGCACCCGATGATGTTGGCACTTATCGATTTGAAGTTAGCGCGACAGCAAATGGTGCAAGCGATACTGCGTCGATACTAGTCATGGTGCTTGAAGATGTTGATACAGCCGTCTTTATAGATGCTGAATTTACCGGCACCTCCGACGGCTCAATAGATGCGCCATTTACCGAGCTCGCTAGTGTGCTACAGCAAAGCCTTGACGATAATCAAGACACTGACTTTTATATTAAAACACCGAGCGACGATACAGTGTTTGAACTCTGGGAAAACGACTCTGCCAATATTAATCAGAATATTAGTTTTTATGGCGGGTACCTAGCCGATTGGCAACGCGATGAGGTAAATAGTCGCACCCCTGTCATTACCGATAACCCCCGCGGCATGCGATACTTTAATACCAGCGAATATGTGGAAGTGTCGGGGCTCGATTTATTACTTGACCTACAAAACATAAACGTAAACGACAACCCAATTGCCATATCGGGTAATAACTTGGTTACGCTTATGGTTCGCAACAACACCATTCAAATCGCTGATCACCCTTTCGATAATTCTTCAGGCACATTGTACGGTGTATTTGCAGACACCGTCTCCTCTTTTAGCTTAATCGGAAACAACATAACAACAGGTGCTGCACCGACAAGTGCTCGCGACTCTACAAACAATAATACCGGCGACGGTGACATCGGCAACAATGGCAGCAATGCTGATGACGACGACGGTGGCAATGGCGCGGGTGGTTCTGCATCTACCAGAGGTGGCGGCAATGGCGGCAATGGTGGGAATGGCTCAAGCGAAGCGGGCAACGCAGGTGCTAGCGGCGGGCCAGGCGGTAACGGTGGCTCGGCAGGCGGGGCAGGAAATAATGGCACAGATGGTCAAGATGGTAACAACGGCTTAGAAGGTAACGTGGGTACCGGTGGTAGCGGGTTTGGTCGCTTTACGAGCGGTGGGCGCTTTGCTGTTTCAAGTGGTTCGTCGGGTGGTAAGGGTGCCAACGGCGCTGGTGGTGGCGGCGGCGGAGGCGGTGGCTCAAGCTTCTTAGGATTTAATGGCGGCGGCGGAGGTGGCGGCGGCGAAGGAGGAGAAGGCGGTAACGGCGGGTTTGGCGCTCAATCAGGCGGCGCATCAATCGCGGTTTACGTTGTGGGCGGCACCTTAAACGATATTAAAGATAACATTATTACAAGTGGTAATGGTGGCATTGGTGGCATTGGCGGTTTAGGTGCACAAGGCGGTGCCGGCGGCTCGGGCGGTTCAGGTGAAAACGGGAACAGCAACAACTCGGGTAACGGCGGCGATGGCGGTGCAGGTGGTACAGGCGGTGATGGTGGTATTGGCGCTTCTGGCGGCGGTGGGCCTTCGTTTGGTATTGTGCTTAACCCTGATACCTTTGCCACCATCAGCAATAACCAAATTACAACCGGCGACGGCGGTAACGGTGGCAGCGCGATCATTGCACGCGAACAAGCAGCCGGCAAAGGCGGCTGGAGCATCGGTATATATGACGCCGACCCTAACGACGCATCAACCCCCACGCTAGATGGCAATACTTTTACGCTTGGTCAAGCAGGCGCAGATGGCAACCCTTCATCAGGTACTGGTACGGCGGCAGATACAAACTTTTAGTTTGCTCGAGGCCGCATCATGCCCTCTAAATACTAATGTCGTTCACAAGAGTACATACTGCGTCATCCCGTCGAAGGACGGGACCTCCTTGGGATTAAGCTAAGTTCAATTTAAACAATGATTTAAATGAAGCTAACTAGGTTCCAAGGAGGTTCCCGCATTCGCGGGAATGACGATATTCGGCTTAATTAAACGGCAGTAAGCCATCGCAAGCATAACAATGTTCACCTACCATATTTTTCTAATATTTGTTTGTATTCACCGCTAGTCTTGAAGTTCACTAGTGCCTGATTAAAAGTAAGCACTTGCTCCTCAGTTACCGACTTTTGACTAAACATCACATAAATATCGCCTGTATTAATAGTAAAGTCGTGCGCTTTAATATATTCGCCCAAGTTCTTTCGCCTTAACATAGATGCGCCTACAAAGCTGTCTTCTAAAAAGCCGTCTATGTCCATGTCGAGCAAGCGTGCAATGTTGAGCTCGCCCATTATCGCAAACTTAAATTGATCTGCTGTCGCCGCATCATCTAACATATCAGATATATTATCACCGTAATAATAGTCGCCTACTAAACCAATTGTACTGCCTTTATCGATAAATTCTTGTACGTCAGAATAACCAGCCCTAATCGCGTCGTCTGCGCGAATGTACAGCATGTATTCTTCGCTTCTATACGGCTCGCTAAAATAAGCAAACTCTTCTCTTGACTTGGTTTTTGATGCACCTAAAAGAAGGTCTACTTCCCCGTTTTGCAGGCTGTCGAGTAATTCAACCCAAGTGCCTTGGACAAACTCCACTTTGCACGACATTGCGTCGGTTACCGCAGTAATAAGCTCAATATCTAAGCCTTGAACTGTGTTGTCTACGTTTTTAAATTGGTAGGGCTCCCATACGTCAAAGCCCATTTTTAGCATGCAATTGCTGTCACTTACCAATGGCATAGGCTTTATCGATGGCTCGGTTTTGGAACTAACTTGCTCTGCTTCGGATGGGGTTTGGTTCTGGTCGACTTGTTTTTGCGCTTGGCTACAAGACAGGAGTGCAAAAGACGATACTATGACGAACACGTTTACATATGCTTTCATAACGATAGTCCTCTTTGTTGACACAAATAGTGTACGCCACAAATGCAAATATTACGAATTTGTTAATTAAGTGTTAGGTATTTGTTTTTTCGACAGGGGGTGACATTACTCGTGATATGCTATTGCCCAAGTCCATCCGAATAATGCATACGCCGATTATTATCCATCACAATCGCCTCAAACTCGGGTAAAGCGTTAATTAGGCCAATGCCTTTTTCTAAACCCATTACAAACACCGCGGTAGATAAACCATCGTTATATACGCTTTGCGGCCCAATGATGGATACCGACTGAACCTCATAAGTAGATTTGCCAGTTTTAGGCGATAAAATATGATGAAAACGTACGCCATCTTGCTCAAAATAACGTTCATAGTCGCCTGAGGTCGACATAGCACTTTCGGCCATGGGAATAACAACCGCTTGCTTATCGCGGTCGCGTGGGTCACGAATACCGACAATCCAAGGTTTGCCCAAGCGGTCGCCTAATAAACGGGTATCACCGCCTGCCGTGACAAGCGCGTTGGTAATCCCCATTTTTTGCAAAATCTCAATTGCGTTATCTACTGCAAAGCCTTTTGCTATGCCGCCTAAGTCGATTTTGACGTCTTTATTGGCAAAGCTTACGCTCGTGTTTTGCGCATCAAGTAGTAGGTGTTGGAAGTTTATCGCCTCTAGCAAAGTCGCAATTTTTTGGTCGCTCGGCTTTTGTTTATCGGGGTAACTATATAGGTAACCCACACTCGCGTAAGTTACATCAAACGCGCCTTGCGTGAGTTTGGATATCTCTTTACTCAGTACTAGTAAATCGAATAGCTCTTGAGAAACTTTGACGCCCTCAATTTCTAAATTCGTAGAGTTCAGTTCTGCTCTTGCAGCGGCAACTTTATTCAGTTGTGAGAGTTCGCTGGTTTCTATGTAAGTACTATATTGCTGATTAATGCGTTCCATTTCAGCAACAACCGCGGCAATTGCTTGGTCCCTGACTTCAGTTTGAGGATGATATACCTCAACAAAGATGTTTGTGCCCATGGTCGAAAATGAATGTTGTTGCCACTCAGCAAAGGCTTTGCTGGCGTATAACAAAACAAACAGACAAACTAATAATGACAGGCCTTGGCGCTTCAGCATGAAACCTCTTAAAACATGAGCAGAATTATTCAACAACTTTATTGTCGTATAGTTTACTTGCTCTTGTAAAACTTGTTTTGCTTTATTAACGACAAAGCGTGTTTTTATTCTTGTATTAGCGTAAAGTCATTTAAGTATTCTTGTTTTTTGATAAGGTAAAAAGTTAGCAAAATACTGCAACTTAAGGAGTCGCCATGAAAAAACTAAAAAACGAAGCAGCACTGCTTAAAAAGGCATTAGAAGTTGCCGAAAAATACGCACAGGGAAGAGGCTATAAAGGTTTTTCTGACTCTGACTCATCAAAAGCAAAAGTAGAAAGTTTATATCGCTTACTGGTGCACGATAAGTTGATCACTCCGCTACCAGAAAACAGAGAAGACTTAGCCAGTTTGAAACGCCGAATGGTGATGTGGATTAGCAGCCAACTCCCGCCAGATCATGAATTGCTTAAATAGCGCTTTATAAACCAGAGCTCTACTTGAGCAGAAGCCGTTAAACACTATTGTGCTTCTTCGAGCCCTATAAAAGCACCTAAACCAACCAATATTCCGCCTGATACTCGGTCTTGCCAGCGCACAAAATGCTTGTTGCTTTTAAGCCAGTGCGCAATACGCCCCGACATCATTGCTACAAATAAGTCGCTAAAAAACGCAATAAAGGCATAAAAGCAACCGAGGATTGCCAGCTGCAGTGCAACCGACCCTGCTTCTGGTGATACAAACTGTGGTAAAAATGCTAAAAAGAATAACGCTGTTTTAGGGTTAGTGAGTTCTACAATGATGCTTTGCGAAAACACTTGCTTGTTGCTCATGCTTTTTACTTTAGGCGATGCAATAGATGCATGTCGACTTGCCCATATTGCGCTTAGTCCGAGGTAAATAAGATAAGCAGCGCCTAATAATTTCATTACCACATAGGCTGTTGGCGAGTATTTAAATATAGCCGCTAAGCCTAGCACCGTGGCGATGACATAAATAAGCGAGCCAATCATCATTCCGCCGGCTGCCGACACACCTGCAGATTGTCCGCTTGCCATGGTTCTTGCCATTATATAAAGGTTTGACGGCCCCGGCGAAATGCTAATAATAGCAGCGGCGATGGCAAAGGTGACGAGTATGTCTATGGATGGCATGTGATTTGTGCTGTGGCCTTGTGCAGAATTTAGGCTTTTATCTTACATGACTTTACCTGTTATATCTTGGGGCATTAAAAAACCGCGGTAGATATACTTCTAGCCGCGGCTAATTTAGCAAGTTAAACCCGACTATTCGTGGCTTCTGTTTACTCTACACCAATAGGTTGCGTATATTAGCGCAGCACCAATAGCTAACGCTACAACACTCACTTTACTCATGACAACCTTTGAATAAAAGAATGTGTTCAACTCGCTATCAATAGCAATAGAAATACCATGGCCCATTATTTGCGCTTCTGAAAGAGTGAAGTAGTCTTTTAGTATATTTGAAAAATACATAGAGCCCGTGCCAAAGCCAAGTGCTACAACCGCTTCTGCTAAGACCAAAAATGCAATGGGTAAAAAGGCCCATAAAAAAGGTGCTCGACCAGCTACCATTGATGCTAGCATTAGCCATGCATAAAATGGAAACAGCCACAAAACAGTGGGTATTAAGCCAATCCACACCGAAACAATAGGCGAGACAATGTTAAACGTTGACGCGAGGCTCCATATACTGCCGCCTTCTGCGAGCAATGTTGAGGCATATATCAAGAACACTACATAGCCAATTACGATTGCCACCATTGCCGCTATGATAAAGAAAATGGGGATGACAAACGCGCCCATCACAAACTTAACGGCTATGTTTTGCACATCCGATACCGGCATCGACCGCCAAAAGAAAATAGATAAATCGCGTCTTTCGTCAAATAGACAGGACAGGAAGTAACGTAATTGAAGTAAAAACGCGACTACCAAAAATAGGCCTGTAATAACTTGTACTACGATAAATCCGAGCTTTTTCACACTGGCTTGTGCTTCTACGGTTTGTGCGGCTTGGATCATATCGCCGAGCCTTTTTGCTTGATAATCGTTGGTTGTGCTCAACTCTATAGCAGCTAACAACAGTAATAAGGCAGCTAAAACAATTGGCGTCCAAACAAAGGTCTTTTTAGATTCCCAAATTTCACGTTTAAAGTTAGCGACAATTTGAGTACGGTTCTGTTTATTGATCATAGCGACTCTCCTTCTGCTTGATGGGTTTTGTTTGCAACGGTGCTTGCCACTGAGCTGCCTTTTAAAGCCGTCGTGTCTGAAGACATACACGCCACAAAAATATCGGCTAAAGAGGCAGTTTGCACTTTGCCTAAGTCACTTAGCGGCACATGACCTTGCTCAAGGCCTTGAGTATCAATAAGTAAGCTATGTAAGCCCATCATGCTGTTTGATGAAAGCGGGGCTAGTTTTTGTGCCTCGGTCAAGTTTTCGTTGTCGACCACCAAAAGCTGAAAACGCGATTGCAAGCTTTCGCAGTTATCTGCAAGTACGATGCTACCGTCTTTGATAAAAGCCACATCGGTGAGAATATTTTCAATTTCTTCAATTTGGTGAGTGGTTACCACTATGCACCTATCTTCTGAATAAAAGTCTTCTAGCAAATGCTTATAAAATTGACGTCTTGTAAGAATGTCTAGGCCGAGCGTAGGTTCGTCTAGTACCAGCACCTTTGCGTCAATCGCAAGAATAAGGGCTAAGTGAAGTTGCGTAACCATACCTTTTGACAATGTTTTCACTTTGGCGGTTTCGCTTATATTGGTTTTCGCTAAAAAACCGCGGGCTTTGGCTATATTAAAATTAGGATGAACCGAGTCTACATAGTTCAGGGCATCATTCACTAGTAGCCATTTGGGTAGTACCGCAACATCCGAAATATAAGCCACGTCTTCGAGCATTTTTGCGCGCTGCTTTAGCGGATTGTACCCGCAAATGTCGATATCTCCTTCGTAACGTGCGAGGCCAAGCAATGCGTGCAAGCAAGTACTTTTACCTGCGCCATTGGGGCCAACAAGACCTAATATTTGGCCGGGAAATACTTCAAGGTCCAGCTGTTTTAAGACTTGGGCTTTGCCAAAAGACTTGTTCAAGTTGCTGACTTTAATTAAGGGTTTCATGATTGCTCTCCCCTTTGATTGTTTGGGCTTTCGTGCTGGCTTTTGTTCGCTAATAATTGTTCTGCTGACAACTGCAAACGAGTGATTTGCTCTAATACCGCAGGCCATTCTTTATCTAAAAACTGTTTACGTTCTCTTTCTAAAATAAGCATTTGCACACCTTCTTTAACAAACAAACCTTTGCCGCGTTGCTTTTCAACAATTTGCTCGTCTTGCAGCATTTGATAGGCCTTTGAAATAGTCACAGGATTGAGTTGATACTCAGACGCCACATTGCGCACCGAAGGTAGCGAGTCGCCTTCGGCTATGTAACCATCTAAAATACGCCGAATGACTTGCTGATATAACTGCAAGTAAATGGGGATGTCGTTATCCCAAGTTTTAGACATAATGTTTTCCTCTTTGCGAAATTCAGTGAGTGTGATTGAATGGTGTTATACCTCACCAGTACACTATGTGTAGTGTTATACTTCACCAGCACACCAAAAGCAAGATCTTTTTGACCATAGCCCCAACTTTATAATTGAATAACACTAACGATGATTCGTATCTTTGCCTCAATTGGACTATTTTCAGACTATGCAACTATTTTACTTAATAGCCCTACTTAAATAGCAAAGGACAATATTATGGATACGACACATCAGCTTTTTTCTGAGATTTCTTCACAAGGACAACTTACGCTTTCACTCGAAAGTGTGGATGTTCCTAAACCAAAACCTCATGAGGTTATTGTTCGTATCGAAGCAGCACCGATTAACCCCTCAGATATGTGGCCAATGTTTGGTCCTGCAGATCTTCGCAAGGCCACTTTAAATCAAGACGGCACTCGCTTAGCCGCGCCAGTTTCATCTGGTTTCCTGCATCGTATACATAGCCGAATCGACATGAAGCTTCCGGTTGGTAACGAGGGCGCAGGCATTGTTGTTGCAGCGGGAGAAAGTGAACAAGCGCAAGCACTTATCGGGAAGACGGTGGCAGTATTAACCGGTGCGGTTTATACCGAGTATGCCTGCGTGCCTGTTCAAGCAATTATTGCGCACAACGAAGGCACAACCCCAAAACAAGCAGCATCTTCTTTTGTTAACCCATTAACCGCCTTGAGTATGGTTGAGACAATGCGCAAAGAAGGTCATAGCGCGCTTATACACACCGCAGCAGCATCCAGTTTGGGTATCATGTTGAACAAAATTTGTATTGCCCAAGGCATCGACCTCGTCAATATTGTACGCAAGCCTGAGCAAGTGGCATTGTTAAAAGACTTAGGGGCTAAATATGTGCTCAATTCGAATGATGAAAACTTTAAAAAGTCTTTGTATACAGCCATATTAGAAACAGGCGCTACATTAGCTTTTGATGCTATCGGCGGCGGAGAGCTTGTGAGTGATATTATGACTGCTATGGAAGCTGTGGGCAGTAAAGACGCCATTGGCTTAAATACTTACGGCTCTCCCGATAATAAGCAATTGTATATTTATGGCGGTTTAGATATGTCACCTACTATATTAAATCGGGCTTATGGTATGACATGGAGCATTGGTGGGTGGTTGTTGATGCGCTTTTTAGGTAGCCTTGAAATTAAAGAAGTGTTGGCAATGCATAAGCGTGTTGCTGATGAAATCGATACAACGTTCAAGCTTGAATTTAGCGACGAAATTAGCTTAAAGGACGTTCTTAAGCCTGAAAACATTGCGCGTTACAATGCGAAGAAAACGGGCGAAAAATTCTTGGTAAACCCTAGCGCTTAACTAGCCTGTTTTAGTGTAGGGTTTTAAATGGTAGTGAAAATTTTGTTTTCAGCATCATCTTAAGTTGACTAGAATTGGTAGTGGAAGCGTGCTTCATTTTTGCGCAATAATGTAGTCTAGTGCATCTTGCGCTTCGTATCGCAGAGTGTCATTTGGGTCAGTGGCGATCAAATGCAAAGCTTGACTAAGTTCGTCAAAAATAGGCACGTTTCCTTGATCAACGTTTTCAAGAATTGCTTTGCGTTTTGTTTCTGAGCTATCTTGTGAGATAAAAGTGCGCACTATTTCTTCACTTTCTGCACGAGAAGAAAACTTTAACAAATGGGGCAACACAATATGCAGATCTTGCATACTGTCGTCATTAATTGAACTTAGAAGACTCGACACAATACTATTGCGCTGGATGTTGTTTAGCATGTTGGGACTAAGCAGCGATAAAGCGTCTATTCGAGTAGTCAAATTGTTTTCAGTATTACTGACCAAACTCACCAGTGGCGCTTGAAAATGCGTCGATGGAATAGATGCCCCTGCACTCGCCAAAAAACTTACGAAAGTATTTGCGTGCTCTGGCGTATCGGCATTGCTGTACATCCAAGCCAATTCTTCGAAGCATTCTTGGGCTAAATGCATAGGCAAAGACTTAAGCGCCGACACAAGGACAAAAAATGTCGGGTTATCGCTCGGTAAGCGGCTTAAGCCATCGATTAGGCGCTCTCTATTTTGAGGCTCATTAAGCAGTAATTGTTTAAGTCTGTCCATGGTTTGAGGCGCAATCATTTGATTGTGTTCTAGCGCAAAACCATCCAATACTTGGTTTAAGACAGCTTCGAAAGTGAGCTCATCAGCCTCTGCTTTATCATCCGCTTGATCAAAGTGTGCGTGAGGTAGGTTCTCTGCAGTCAGATGAGGCGTTTCATTTAAGGTATAGCGTATGTTTTGTTGGTTTACCATTTGATGTTTTTTGCGAATAATAAGGTCGGTATGTTCTTTTGGAGTGGATAAGTTGACGAGTTGGGTATTGTCACTATTTTGATAACTAGCAAACAAATATCCTGCTACAAAACAAGTCACTCCTACTGCCAATAACACGAATATCTTTTTCATCACTCACTCCTTAGCATCAAAGAAAAACAATGGCTTAGACGCATGGCGCACATAAATCACCTACATTATTTATTGCGCCACTTGTCAATGATTTATCTTAACCACACCGACGCGTCTACCGCACCTTTGTGATTGCGATTGGCATCACCAAAAACCTCTACTGCGAAAATCTGATAACCATTGCCTAGACCGCGGCGATCAAAGCCCAAATCTGAATTATCCCATCTGTTTACATGAGGTCTAAAGTCCATGCTTTGATTGCTCCCTACGGATGTGGGTGAACGGCGAACACTCCAAAACTGTTCAAATGCTTTGCTTTCGCCGTTTCCACAATATTGCGCACCATTGCGGTCAACCACATAAACATCGTACGTTGCGCCGTTTGCTCTAACGGTTCCTTTGCTTTGTGCAGGTGCGCTGATGTTTTCGTCCCATGGTACAAATTGCCCTGGTCCTTTCCAAGTATCCACCACATAATATTCTTGTGAAGTGTTTCCACGGCAAGACCAACCATACAAAGCGACAAGTGCTTTTTGAATAGGGGAATTTGTCGATAGTTCACCTACGTTGTAACCAATTTTGCGACTGCGAGTACCCGAACTCCAGCCTAAACCACCTACAGCGTCTTCTCCCCATGAGCGCGCCATATCCCACTCGGCTCTAAAGTGACGACCAGCATCATTATAAAATCCAATTTTTACTTTGCAGTCTTTAATATCGTTTTGGCTTAACTCAAACCAAGAATAAAAGTGTCCGCGATAAGTGCCCGAACCAAAACCGCTGTCAGAGTCAGCTGCGGGATCACAAATAGTCTTGGTGATACTAGCTGCATGGGTCGTACTTGGTATGCTAAGAAGACTCGCAACTGAGATTATTGTTAGCGCTAACATTTTTAGTTTCATAAAATTTCCTAGTTATCTTTTCTGTTTTTAGAGTGTTTACTACCGCGAATTGTGACGAGTGAAAATCGCCATGCCACAAACTTGTTAATGAGATGTGTATTTTATGATTACCGTATTTACATGTTGCCGGTCAAGCATTCAGGCGAGAATAATTAAATTTAACAAAAATTAGTAATTAAAATAATGATTTTAATAAGTGCAGGGTTCGGTTTATAGTTTCATGTCTTTTACTCATATATACCACCTAAATGTCTTGCTCCTTGGCCTTTAGCATTCGGTTCATTCTTTTGATAACACGATCGAAAAGCTCATTGTTGCAATCACTATGATAGTAACTAAATACATCCTGTCTTTTCCTTCGGCTAGAGCTTTTAGTATCTCAGAGCTTGCAAAAGGAGTCAGCTCAAGAGCAAAATATGCAGTTAGCAATGCCAATAAACAAGCGATATTGAATACAAATCTACGTAATAAAATAAACAGCCTTTTGTAGGTCACTTTTTCTACAATTAAATTTTGCAAAACTTTGTTTTCAAAACTTGCTGTTTGTTCCTCAAATAGTTTTTGTAGGTCATGCTCATCTAGTTTTTTATTGTGCATCAGTCTTTCCATTTATCGTAGATAGTATCTTTTTCATAGCTCTTTGGCCGTGAGATTTTGCTGTACTTAGTGGTATTCGCATAGCGTCAGCGACTTCGGTGTAAGTCATTCCCACTACATACACTAAGGTAATAACATGTTGCTGGTCTTCACTCAGTTCGTTCATCGCTTTATTCAGTAATATCTGCATTTCAGCATTCTCGGTTGTGTATTGCGAATCTTGTCCAAAAGATTGCTCGGCATAGTGTGTCTCTTTTTCTATATAGTTGGTTTCATTTTTGGAACACCGTATAAAATTTACCGCTTGATGATATGCAATCCTGCAAAGCCAGCTTTTAAATGATCCATATTTGAATGAATATAGTTTTTCCCATGCACTTAAAAACGATGCTTGGCATATTTCATCGGCTATTGCATTGTTTTTAACCAA
>CAZXTD010000012.1:0-6805 GCA_964643575.1 uncultured Glaciecola sp.
TCGACTTGCTCAAGATTTGCGCGTTCAAGGGCATTGTCGAGCAAAGAAGCAATGATAATACTTCGCTCAAGCATGGTTACATTAGCGCCTACACTTGCCATAATAAAACTATCGGTGCCCATTCCGGCGGTACAGTCGAGCACGTTAATACTTTCTTTACCCTTTATGCCAATGGCCTTTGCTACCGACTCATTACGTCCGCCGCCATGCTGCTTGCGGTATTGCAAGGCATCTGAGGCAAAGTCGACCCGAATATCAGACCAGCTCGGTTCTGAAGCTACGCGCAAACATAAGCCTTTTTCAGTAAAAACGAGTTGCCACTGTGCGCCTTTAAAGCCTACTTTTTTAGCCGCAGAAGACTTTGCTGAAGCAGGAATTGTGTGCAACTCTAAACCAAGCTTTTTCGACAAAACTTGCGCCCATTCATTTGCTTGGATGCTACCGCTGTCTTCAATCAGTACGACCGCGTTGTTTAGCGCTTGGTGGTTAACATCTTGGTAATCGCCGTGAGCGCCAGTGTTATTCCCCTTAAGCATTAGAATACTCATCCTTATAGGCGAGCCATCGTTTTATTAGAGCTTGCGCTTGGTCGTTATGCTGCGTCCACATCGTTTCGGCTAGGTCTTTTACTTGTGGTATGAGCAGAGCGTCTCGTACTAAATCGGCAATTTTCAAGTCGGCGACGCCCGTTTGTTTAGTACCAAGCATTTCGCCAGGGCCTCTTATTTCGAGGTCCTTTTCGGCAATATAAAAACCATCATTCGATTCACGCAATACCGACAAACGCTTACTTGCGGTTTTAGACAATGGACTTTGATACATTAATACACAGTGGCTCTCTATCGAGCCGCGTCCTACCCGGCCGCGCAGTTGGTGCAGTTGGGCCAACCCTAAACGCTCTGGGTTTTCGATAATCATTAAACTCGCGTTGGGTACATCAACGCCCACTTCAATTACGGTGGTGGCCACCAGCAAGTCGAGCTCGCCTTGTTTAAAGGTATCCATCACTTGTTGTTTGTCGGCGGCTTTTAATCTGCCGTGCACCAAACCTACTTTAAGGTCGGGCAATGAATTAGCAAGTGCTGCTGCGGTGTCTTCTGCTGCTTGGCATTCGAGCACTTCAGACTCTTCAATAAGCGTACAAACCCAATAAATTTGGCGCTTGTCATTGAGTGCCGACTGGCGAACTCGTTCAACAATTTCAGCACGCCGCGCGTCGGGTAGCACCACTGTTTTTACTGGCGTTCGCCCGGGTGGTAGTTCGTCGATTATCGATGTGTCTAGGTCTGCGTAAGCGGTCATTGCTAGCGTGCGAGGTATGGGCGTGGCCGTCATAATGAGCTGATGCGGGAATTTACCGGCAATTTCACCCTTTTTACGCAACGACAAACGTTGATGCACACCAAAACGATGCTGTTCGTCGACTATCACAAGCGCAAGCTCTTTATATTCAACTGCATCTTGGAAAATAGCATGTGTACCCACCAAAAACTGTATCTCGCCTGAGGCAAGCGCTTCAAGCGTTTCAGTTCTTACCTTGCCTTTTAGTTTACCTGCAAGCCAACCTACTTTAACCCCAAGTGGCTCAAGCCATTCTTTGAAGTTATTCGCATGTTGCTCAGCCAATAATTCGGTGGGCGCCATGAGCGCTACTTGCATACCTGCGCTTAATACCGACAAGGCCGCAAGTGCAGCAACGAGTGTTTTACCCGAGCCTACGTCACCTTGCACTAGGCGCATCATAGGCTGGGCTTGCACTAAATCTGATTCAATTTCGCCTACAACTCGGCTTTGTGCACCGGTCGGTGAAAATGGAAGTTGTTGTAAAAACTTACTTTTAAGCGCTTCGTCTAAATGAATGGCTATGCCAGGGTCTTGATTCGATTCTGCCCTTACCTTTAGCATACTAATATGATGAGCAAGCAACTCTTCAAGCACTAATCGATGTTGGGCCGGATGCTGCCCTTCTGTTAGCATTTCCATATCGACATCAGGCGGTGGGCGATGCACCAAGTGTAAGGCTTGCTCTAAGCTGAGTTGGTCAGCATATAAACCTTTAGGCAGTAAGTCAGGCAAGGCTCCTTTTGCTAGTTGCTGCAAAGCTTGTGCGCTGAGTTTGCGCAAAGTGAGCTGATTAACGCCTTCAGTTGTCGGGTAAACCGGCGTTAAGTGTTCTTCCATATCGGGTTCAACACCATCGGCAATTACTTTGTATTCAGGGTGCATGATCTCCCAAAACGAAGCATTACCCGCGCGTATTTCTCCAAACGCTCGAATAGTTGCCCCTACTTTAAAACCGTTTAGCTGCGCTGCCGAAAAATGAAAAAAACGTAAGTTAACCGTATCGGTGCCGTCACTAATTTGCACAATGAGCATGCGCTTGCGGCCATATTTGATATCGGCGTTTTGAACTTCGCCCACCACCGTGCCATGCATACCCGCATACAAATCTGCCATTGGGTATACACGAGTGCGGTCCTCGTACCTTAGGGGTAAATGGAAAATGATATCTTGCAGATTTTTTAGCCCAAGCTTGGCTAGTTTTTCAGCTACTTTTGCGCCCACACCCTTTAGCGTGGTCACCGAAGTATCAGCCAATGAAAGCATGTAAGTGGTTCTTTATCTTTGAAAAAAGTGACAGTAATCAAAGAGTATCAAAAATACTGGATTTCGCCACCTGTTCTTGTGGCTTGTAAACACGTCGTACGCTAATAATCGTCAATAATGTGTAATACGTTTGACCTTAATAGGCTACTAGAGACCTGTGAATAGCATGTCTAGCAATGTTGTGCTCTTCACTATATCATTCACTAGTAGCTGTCTAATTGCGCTTATTCTGCTTCCAAGTGCCGCCGTATTGATATCCACTTTGTTTGGCAACCGCTAGTTGGCAACTTTTACACAAAAACACCCAAACATCATTAGCATCCGTTTTTACGCGATATAATTTTGGCGATTTCTGTGCGCAGGTATCGCAAAGCTTTACAGACCGAGTACGCCCAGACTTACCCACTATTGTTTTTCACTCATGTTAGCTCTAGTGCTTGTCATTACATTCAAGCGCAATTAATGCTTTCTCGATACGAAAAACATGCTCATCTACTTCGCCTATTTCTCGCAAAGCATTCGACAAGTCATATACATAGTCTCTATTTGGTCCACTTGGGCCGGTGCAATCAAATATTTGTTGCGCTAAGTCTTCAATGCTCGCTTCACCAAGGTAAGCCTCGTTATCTGGCTTGGCGGTATACACTAGGCCTTGCACTTTTCGACCACTTTGCAGATGAATATCTATTTCGTGGCGCAAATAACCGTTTTTTTCTCGATGGTCGAGATGTTCAAAAACATCTTGACTCACTTGAAAAGCGGTACCGCCGCATCGGGTGTTCCCGTTTTCAATTAAGGTTAGCACTCTGCCCGGCTTCTCAGGTGTGCCGCGATGGTCATGACTACCTTGCCAAAAGCGGCGAGCAAAACCTTCTACAAAAGCCTGCTCTCGTTTTATAAACTTAAAGTCTACTTTGTAAATGAGTGAGCCATAGCCGAATAACCAAATTTCTTCCAATTGGCTTAGATCTTGACGATTCTTGTTAAGGGTTTGGGTGTCTAGACTCATATACTTGTATGTAAAAGCTAACTAATAAAGTGTCACGCATTAAGGGCGGCAAGTCTGCCGCCCAAATATAGACTCGTTGTAAGAATACTAACGGTACACTTTATTTACCTCATTTGACAACACAGCTTCAGGATTCATCGCTTTATTTATAAAAGGTAACTAACCGTGACAATTATCATTGCCACTGTACTGATCGCTAAAACAGTGAACGTAAATCTCGCGGCTAATTTAACTTTGTTAGCATTTTGGCTTAAATCACAAATATAGATAGGTTTCATATTATGTTTCCTTAAATAGTAAAAGTCTTCAGTAGTATAGGCAACAGGGTCCTATTACTATTATAGAAACAGCTCAGCTAGAAAGTGTGACAACTAAATAAGAAAAAGGCCCAAATCCCTTTCAGAAAATGGGCCAACACACACCACAAATCGTTATACCATATTAAAAAACTGAAGATTACCGATAGTCTACTGCGACCTAATGTTCTCGGCAGAACCTAAACACTCTCTATATTTTACAATTTTAAAAATCGCGTTTTCCAAATAATGTGATATTATAACATCATAACAATAAATAATGCTTACAATCAACGGAATTCGTAAATGAAGAAATCTACCCCCAAGTTAGCGCTGCTAGCTAGTGCAATTGCAACAATTTTATTAAGTTCAAACGTTTCAGCTAGTCAAAATACGCCAAGCGATGCAGACCTCGATGTTGAAGTGGTTACCATAACCGGCGAGCGACGTGCTTATATAGGTAACTTCGAAGCATTAGAAGTACCCGCTGCCAACCAACTTATTGACCAACAATTATTAGAAAACGTAGGTGCATTAGATTTAGATGATGCGCTTGATTTATCAGCTTCAGTCGCTCGTCAAAATAACTTTGGTGGTCTGTGGAACGCTTTTTCAATAAGGGGCTTCTCGGGCGATATAAACCTGCCTAGTGGGTTCCTTGTTAACGGCTTTAATGCGGGAAGAGGCTTTGGTGGTCCGCGTGACCTAGTTGGCATAGAGTCGGTAGAAGTGCTTAAAGGGCCTCGTTCAGCGCTATTCGGACGTGGTGAACCTGGTGGTACTGTTAATCTTATTACCAAACGTCCTACTTACCAAACGGGTGGATACGTAAAGGCAACACTGGGCAGTTGGAGTCAACTTCGTTTTGAAGGTGATTACCAAGGTACAGCAGGTCAAAACGAAGATATTGGCTACAGGCTTGTTGGTTTTTATGAAGACGCTGAAAGCTTCAGAGACAATGTAGAAACACAAAAACAAGGCTTTTATCCGTCTGTAAGATGGGATGTAACAGACAAAACCAGCATTACTTACGAACTTGAGTACACCGCACAAGAATTACCCTTTGACCGTGGGGTTGTATTTAGTGACGACTTTGGGTTTTCACCTCGCGAGTTTTTTGTTGGCGAAGCAGTACCTATCGAAACAGAAGCCTTAGGGCATCAAGTAGAATTAGCGCACCAAATTAACGATACTTGGAGCTTTTTGGGTGGTTTAGGTTTTAGAACAACAAGCCTTGAAGGGAATGCATTCGAACCTCAATTTGGATCAAGACAAACCTACAGTAGAGATGGTGAGACCATATCGCGTTTTTTCCGCTCGCGTGATTTTGATTCAGACTATACGGTATTACGGGGCGAATTTTCTGGCGACTTTACCACTGGCAACGTTCGTCATCGTTTAATTGTAGGTGCAGACTACGACCTTTTTGATAACACTTTAATTATTGATCGCTACCGCAGTCGATTTAGTGGGGACTTATCTGCATTAACGCCCGAAGACATTTCAACACACCTTTTGATTAATATTAACAACCCTGTGTATGGCGTTAACCTCAACCCCGAAGCACCTGCTAATACCAACCGAAATGAAGAGTTAACAGGCTATGGTATTTATATACAAGACCAAATTGACGTAAGCGATAATTTTCAACTGCGTCTTGGGCTACGCTATGACAATTTTGAACAAGATTTAACAAACTTCTTAGCAGAGCCCGCAACAACGATTACTTCAGACGATTCACGCGTGTCGCCACAAATAGGCGCTGTGTATTCTTTATCTGAAGGTTCGAGCATTTATGCGTCTTATGGCGAAGGTTACCGCCAACAAACAGGGCAAGACTTTCAAGGCAGCCAGTTTGAACCAAACGTAACAGAATCGACCGAAGTGGGTTACAAGATTGATGTAAATTCGGTGATTGATTCGGTTGATGGGCTTATCAACGTCACGTTATTTAGCGTTAAGCAAAGCAACTTTTTGGTGAATGATGACCGCCCTGAAGCCACTGCCGTTGGATTCTTTTCGATAGCAGCGGGTGAGGCCGAAAGTAACGGACTTGAATTTGATGCAAACCTAGGGTTTGAAAGCGGTTTAAGCCTATGGCTATCGTATGCATATACAAAAGCGGAGTTTTTAAATGAGTTTGCCGATGCCGATGGTTTTGGATTTAGCATTAACGAAGGCGACCCACTTATTAATACACCAGAGCATTCGTTCACTATGCAAGTTGCCAAAGAATTCTCGATAAATGATGCACTGTATACAGTGGGCGGCGGGTTAGTCTATGTCGGTGAACGTAACGGTTGGGTAGGTTCAGACTTTGAGCTTCCTAGCTATACAACCGCAAGACTATTTGGTGAGGTCAATGTGACAAAAAATGTGACACTAAGACTCGATATCGATAATCTTTTTGATGAAACCTTTTACACCAACTCTTATGCCAACGTTTGGGTAGAGCCAGGTGCACCAAGGCGCGCGCGCATAACGGCTTCTTATAGCTTTTAGGCAAGTTTTTAATACTAACCCTACAAAAGGCGATATAACTGACGGCATAAAACAGTCTCAGTGATATCGCTTTTTTATAGGCACTTCTTAAACCTAATAACGTTGAGCAAACGCTAAAACTGATGTCAACCAGTGGTTTGGATAATATTAATTGTGAGCTCTGCACCCGTACTCATTCGTTTTCTCCGAGCAACCCTTGCCAAGGGTCATCAGTTAATAAACCCGTGGGGCGTTTAACTTTTCTTGGGGTATGAGTAGCAATTCACTTTTGAGACCTTTAGCAATAAGGTCAAGCGTATCAAGCCGAGGATTCACTTTAGACTCCAAACGTTGATATTGTTGGCGCGATATGCCGACTCGCAGCATCATATCGTGCTGCTTGAGTTCTAAC
>CAZXTD010000012.1:6905-33415 GCA_964643575.1 uncultured Glaciecola sp.
TAGCAACATATAAGCCGCTTATTCAGCTCCAACATCCTGACTTCTAACATCCTCAAAACGAGGTATATCACCCAATACTTCGCTCTTTTCAAGCTCTGTATTAATAAACATCCAAGGGTAATAAAACTCGCGCAGTTGCTTATGAAACGCTCGAATTTGTTGCTCGTACTGTCGTGCTGCGACTGCGTCGGTATTGGCTAAGCGGGTTAAGCCGCGCTGCAGCAACAATGGTGGTGACAACAACGACACGTAGCCTGCAAGCTTATACTTTTGTTGCGCTGCGCTGCGATAAGCCTCTGAAAGTTCTGCTGCTTTTTGGTCGCCTACCTGGTGAAACGCGTAATACCATTTCCACTCAAAGCTACCTTCTATGCTCACGTAGTTTTCGTACTGCGGATGCGTTTCTACAAAGGCGCTCATGGTGGTTTCTTTCGGTAAGTCCCATGCATCATTTACTGCTTCGCGCTGGGTCAAAACAATATCACCACCTTTAGGCGACTCAACACCGTTGTTAATCGCTAAATCACCTAAAATGGGAATAACAAAAGCAGTAAGTACCCAAAAACCTAACAAAATTGATGCAACGCGCGGCGCGCTTGTGGCACGGTTGCCCCACCATACACTTAGTATCGTCCAAAAAACCAAGTAAATAAGGCAATAAAGAGTTACTGCGAGCACCGTAAATAGCGCTGTTTCACTCACAATTGCGCCTATAAAAAAAGGCAGCATCAAGCAAGTAAAAATAGCAATAAATCGAATTAAGGCTCTTGCTCCCCACAGCGCCGCCGGCGACTTTGCAGTGCTCACCAGTAAGTCATGTCTGCCGCTGGTGCGTTCACTGGCGTATAAATCGTGAAACAGTAATATAATGAGTAGGGGAGAAAGCGCGCTTATCACAAACACAAAGTCTATTTTGCCAGCTTGGGCGAGTTCGGCGTTTTGTGCGTCGGTTTCATATATTTGACCTTCTATTGCAAGCATTCTTACTCGGTGCTTCCATGGATAAACGTCGCGCTCACCTAGTGCAGCAAACGCTAAATTAGAAGGCTCAGAATAGGTTAAATGAAAAGTGTAATAAGCAAGTGAGCCAGAGTCGTCGTATTTTGCTTGTGCTTCAGCTCGATCTGTTTCGTCTGCTTTTTTTAAGCGCTCAATGGTTTGGTTTTGCTGGCTAATTTCACTTAAGCCGCTAAATACTGCAAAACCAGATACCACTAGCGTACAAGCTAGCAAAACCAAAATATAGCGCTGGCGAAGCATAAAACGCCACTCGCGGACGAGCTGTGCGAATGCATAGGTCATTGGGCGCGCCTCCCTGCTATTTTGAGTAAAACAAGTGGTAAAGCCAACCACAGTAAAACTTGTACAAATGCAAGGCTACTGCGCTGCAAACGCGTATTTGCGTCATCAACGGTAAACACAAAGTCGTCGAGCAACTGCCAGTTATCAGCGCTGACTCGCGCTAGTCTGCTGCTTTCATCACTCTTGCCTCGGTTGATATCAACCTGATAGTTAAGCTGCTCTATGTGCACTTTGTTTAAGCCTTGCACAAAAGCGTAACGGAGGTTTTCAGTTTCGCGTAAAAAGCGGTGATGCGTTTCAATACTGGTACCCGCAATTATCATCGACAACGACCGTATTGCCACCATGGGCGATAACCAACCAAACTGTCTGGCTATTTGGGTTTGCTCGAGCTCTTGCGCCATGCTTTGTTCGGCAAAACGATTGAGTACTGCAGTGAGTTCGGCTTCAGAAGCGCTAGCCACAGCACCTCTAAAATTGATAGGTAGCTCGTCGATAGACTCCACTTTATATTGTTCGAGTAAAGAGGCTTTGAGCTTATCAAAGGCAGGGTCGGCGGCGTTGTGCCCATCGCCTAATTTGCGTAGCTCGGCGATAACCGCAAAATCGGTCTCGAGTTTGCCGGGGGTCGACACGGCTGTTTCGGCAGTTGTACTTGCGATACGTGGCATGGCAATACAAAACAATATCCAAGCAAATGATAAGGCTGTAAAACTCTCGCTGTTTTTAGACACCGCGGTGGACACTAACAAAACAACTAGCGCCCACACTACCAAATAAAGTACATATGCGAATAAAAAGCTTAAAGCTGTTAAGAAGCTCTCGCCTTGGCCTAGTGCCAGCAGCGCCGATATCACAAGCGGTAAAATGATTAAGCCAACAACCGAGAATAAAGCCAAAGCTTTGCCCGCTAATAATGTATAAATTGACGTGCCTTGTGAGAGAATAAAGCTAAGCGTTTGTGATTCACGCTCTCGACTGACCGAGCTATAACCAATCAAAATAAGCAACAGCGGCGCAAGCATCTGCACAATAAATGCAGGCGACAAGCTACCAATAGCGGTGAGGCCGGTACCTTGACGCTGCTCTGCAAACATTGCGCTGTTTTGGCGATGGCCTTCTAAAAAGATAGCATTGCCAGTATAAGCGTCAACGCCAGGGTCGAGCGCGCTCAATGGCGAGGGCAGCCTAAACGCATAGTGCCCGTAATGAACCATGCGGTGTGGATGGCGATCAGGTTGGTCAACAAAGGTGTCCTCTGCGCTATTTTGTAATGATGCTCTTTGGTGGTTTAGCTCATGCACTTTAACCGAAGTAGCAATGACCGACGAAAGCGTTAGTAACAAACCGGTGATTAATACCGATAGCGCTAGCTTTGAGCGCACCCAGTAACGCCATTCATCTTTTGCTACCGTGATGACTTTAGAAAAAGAAGCTCCGCTCATGCTATCTCTCGCTGAGCAAAAGCAGCATGGACTTGTTCAGTATTAATTCGACCGTTTTGTGGTGCGTCAAACTCGCCCACCAGCTGGCCATCGCGCAACAGGCCAATGCGGTCTGCCACTTGGCATGCGCCGTAAACATCATGGGTTACCATTAAGATAGTCGCCCCGCTTTTAGCTAAGTCGCGCACAAGCTGGTTGAATTCGTCAATGGCAACAGGGTCTAAACCTGAGGTAGGTTCGTCGAGTAAAAAGATGGGCGCTTCTCGCAGCAAAGCCAATGCAATCGCTGTTTTTTGGCGCATGCCTTTTGAATAAGTTTGCATGAGCCTGTCCCTTGCGTCTTCTTGCAAAGCAACGCGTGTAAAAGCTTGATTGATTTGCTCGTCGCTGCGCCGAATGTTAGCTAAAGAGAGAAAGTAACTTACATTTTCTTTAGCACTTAGATGAGGATAAAGCGTTGCTGATTCTGGTAAGTACGCCATTTGGCCACGCACTTCATCTAGCGCCTCAAGCGCAGACTTACCATTAATCGTAGCCTTGCCTGAAGAAGGCTCATTAAAGCCTAAAAAAGTCTTGAGGGTGCTAGATTTACCAGCGCCGTTACCGCCAAGCAAAGCGTATATTTCGCCCTTATTCACGGTAAAACTTAGGTTTTTTAAAATGGCTTTGGCATTAATACTCACGCACAAAGCGTCAGCTTGAATAATAGCGGTGTTATTTACTGAACTCACAACGACCCCTTATAGTTATGATATAACATCTTTTCTGTAATGTTATATTACAACAACGCGATTGTACAAATGAATTTTTTGCTAACCAGCAAAGCCATCGGAATTTTATTTAAATGAACTTGCCTTGCAACAATCTCATACAAAGTACTTATTCATTAATGAACATGGGAGATTTGTGAGTAAACGTACGTTGTTAATAGTTGCCATTGTGGCTGCCCTCCCGCTTGCTTGGTTAGCCTATAACCTAGCAAAAGATGCAGGTGCTACCGGTCTTAAAATCCTTAATACGCTGGTATCAGTTAATGCGGGTTATTCGGTTGAGCGCGATATTGCCTATGGCGATGGCTCGCACCAAAAACTTGATGTTTATCGGCCGAAAGACTCAGCAGCAACTAAACCCCTGCCCACCATCGTTTTCTTTTATGGTGGCGGCTGGACATGGGGTAAAAAAGCCTACTTTGAATTTATCGCCGACGCTTTTACTCGCCACGGATACATCGTGGTAATTCCTGATTACGTGCTCTACCCTCAAGGTAAGTATCCTGAATTTATTGCTGATAGTGCAAAAGCAACTGCATGGACACATCAAAACATACAAAGCTATGGCGGCAACCCTAACTTGCTCGTGCTTGCTGGGCATTCTGCAGGCGCTTACAACGCGGTAATGATATCGACCTTTGATGATTATTTAAAACAAGAGCAAAGCTCAACGACGATAATCAAAGCCGTTGCAGGCGTAGCTGGCCCATATAACTTTACGCCAAAAGCGGAGCGATACGTGAACATTTTTGGTGAAGACAACTTCGATAACATGAAGATAAAAGCACACGTAAACGGCAACGAACCCAACATGCTGTTATTGCACGGCAGCGGCGACACTACCGTTGCCCACGCCAACCAAACGAGCATGGCAGAGGCATTACGAGAAAGCGGCGTAGACGTGCAAACTCACTTGTATTCAGATGAACTTACACACGTGCGCATACTACTAAATTTGCATCCGTGGTTTGCCTCAAAAGAAAACGTGGGCATAAAAGTCATTGATTTTTTTGACGAGCAACTAAAGTAAGCTTGCCTAATAAATCACACGCAGCCAAGACATGAACGCCATCCAAAACCGCCATTCCCACCCCAAAACCGTCATTCCCGCGCAGGCGGGAACCTCCTTGGAACCGGTACAAACCTAGCAAATTCCATTTAAACAATTGTTTGGATTTAAATTTACTGTATACCAAGAAAGCCCGTCCTTCGACAGGGTGACGTAGCTTGCGTTTAAGCAAAGAGCATCGCGATTTCTGATTAACCATACAATATTAGTCACACAACATTTGCAATATTGGATTTTATGTATTATCTTATATGTACCACTTGTAGTATGGGTACATATAAGATAATACATGCCTGATAAGTTACTACTCTAAAAAATCTTACGAGCCGTTGGAGAATGACATGATCACAATAGATCTCGATTCAACAGAACCTCTGTTTAATCAGCTAATTGATCAAATAAAACTAGCGATAGAAAAACAGGTTTTACACCCAGGTGACGCGCTGCCCTCAATTAGACAGTTAGCATCCGAACTTGATGTTAATGCCAAAACAGTCGCAAAAGCATACAAACTGCTCGAGCGCGACCAAGTGATTGAATCGAAAGGCTATCGCGGGAGCTTTGTGCATGCAAATGCGCAAATTAATGCAAAACAAGATATTAAAGTTTGGCTACAAGCAAAAATTAAAGAGGATGTTGCGCGCTACAGAGAAAAGGGCGCGACCGATTCTGAAATCCGTATTTTGTTTAACCAAGCAATGAACAACCCTCAGGTTTAAGGAAGCATCATGTTTATTTATTTAAGTGAAAACCCCTATTGGATTATGCTCGCGCAAGTGCTGGTCACTTTAGCATTAGCGCCCTTGTTGAGTCTCATTCGATTCCGAGAGTCAGCGGCACTAAATGCTCTGCGCGACATACCTGAGGCGCAACCAGAACTTAAAAAGCAAATAAAATCGTCTTCAGTGATACTGTCAACTGTGAGTGCTTTTTGTTTAGCTTTTGCAATGGGCGTGGTAATAGTGGCAATGAAAAACCAAACAGAGTTATTCAACTGGGACAATCAAAGCGGGCTAATGATTTTGTTCTTTTTAGCGTTTATACCTATCTTGAGTATCGCACTTAAGCATAAGCAGCTTTACAGTATTATTGCCCGCTACCAGCAAAATATTCGAACGGCTTCATTAAGGCCCCACTCACCTATAATGCTATTATCTAAACCATTGCTGACACTAGTCGCACTTGGCCATATCGCTGCAATTGGCGCTATTATTTATTTTGCCCAAGTACCCTTTGATGGCTTTGCCGGCTATGCTAATTTCTGGGGTATAGTGTTGCTTGATGCTGTGTTTATCACATCTACAATCGTTATATTTAGAAACAACAAAATGACCAACATTAAAAACCCTGAGCATCGCTACACACTTAAAGGGAAAATGATGAACTTAAATATTTTAATTTGGAGTTTTGCGCTTTTTAATATGCCTTTGTCGTTATGGACATCGAGCATGGAAATAGAAGGCTTAAAGTTATTCGCTCAATCAGCATACCTTCAACTCATGATTTTATTAATGGCGTACTTTTTTGCGCTTCCACGTTTAAACGCAAAACACGGACTACATTCGCAAAACAAAGACTAAAAAAATAAGCTAGTAAGGCAAATACAGAGGTATTTGCCTTCACAATGCCATATTTGGCAAACACGATGACATACATGTCATTATATAATAAAGATTTCTCCGATATATTTTCAGAAGATATAATTTATTTATATTATTCAATCGCTTAAACAAGTATTTCAACTGGCACAACCATTGCTACAGCACTATTGAAGACACTACATCTTCAAACTTCCTGCTTAACAAGCCGCTACACAATGGAGAATAATCATGTTCGCAAAACAAGACGCAATCGATAGCTTTAACGGATGGCAGTTTATCGCTAATTTAGGCGCTTTACTTGTACTAGCATTACTGCCCTACTTGGTATGGATTGCGGTTTTACTTTTTCAATAGCCGAGAGAGAAGCGTGAGCCATTCATTAACTCACGTATTCGCTTTGTTGTCTTTTTTTAACATACTACTTTGCTGCGGGTGTAATGTTTTACCCAATATATGGCGATCTTCAACTATTACGTGCGAGGCATTGCCAACTATTAACGGGTCTGCCCCTTTCACCACATGGGTGTTTTTATTTGGGTAGGGTAAACTGGCTAAAAAGTGATGCATACAATTGAGGCGTGCCCGCTTTTTGTCGTCCGATTTAACAACCATCCAAGGTGCATCTGCTGTATCGGTGTAAAAAAACATCGCTTCTTTTGCTTCGGTGTAATCATTCCACTTTTGCATGGCGAGTTTATCAATGGGGCTTAATTTCCACTGCTTAAGTGGGTCGGTTTCGCGCTTAGCAAAGCGAGCCTCTTGCTCCGATGGCGTTACCGAAAACCAGTATTTAAATAAGCGAATGCCGCTGCGTACAAGCATTCTTTCTAGGTCGGGGGTTTGCCGCATAAACTCGAGGTAATCGTGAGGCTCACAAAAATCCATTACACGCTCAACGCCTGCACGGTTATACCACGAGCGGTCAAACAAGACGATTTCGCCTTCGGTGGGTAAATGCTTGATATAGCGCTGATAATACCACTGCCCACTTTCTGTTTCGCTTGGCTTTTCTAGCGCGACAACGCGACAACCACGCGGGTTTAAATGCTCCATAAAACGTTTAATAGTGCCGCCCTTGCCTGCCGCGTCTCGCCCTTCAAACAAGATAACGACTTTTTGCCCGGTTTCTTTTACCCACTTTTGCACCTTTAAAAGCTCTACCTGAAAGTCTTTTTTACGCAGCTCATAAGCTTTTTTAGAAATTTTAGTTTTATAAGGATACTCCCCAGAACGAAACGAGTTAGCAATAAACTCCGGGTCGTGGCGATGTTCAGCAAGTTCATGTAACTGAGAGGGTGCTTCAGTTTTTGTGTGACCTTGCGGGGTAGCTTTAAGTTTTGAAGGAGTTGATACTGTCATAAACATTCGCCTTTTAGGTGAGTTAATCCGAATATTTACTGTATCAATTTACGTATTTGTTTTGGTAAAAAGCGGTTAAATGATTGACCTAGATCAGGTAAGAAAGCCTAAAACCAAGTGGCAATCAACAGAAAAATGCCCTACTCATATAGTCAACAAGGCTGAGGAATGCGAGTGTCGACCATACAAGTAAGGCAATGCTTGGGAGAGCGTGAAATTGTTTAAGTAAGCATTGGCTAGTCTGCTTGAGCTTGTGCTTGTTTGCCCGCTAACCAGCGATAAAACAGCGGCGTTAATAATAAACCAAATACGGTGACACCAATCATGCCAGCGAATACGGCAACGCCCATTGCTTGACGCATTTCTGCACCTGCCCCACTTGCGAGCACTAAAGGCAATACACCCATAATGAACGCGATTGATGTCATCAAAATAGGACGTAAGCGCAATTTGGCAGCCTCTACAACAGCGTCAAACGCTGACTCACCTGATTGTTGTAGCTCTTTTGCGAATTCAACAATGAGTATTGCGTTTTTGGTGGCTAAGCCAACAAGCACAATGAGCCCGATTTGCGTGAAGATGTTGTTGTCACCGCCGTAAATCATGACACCAGTCATGGCGCTTAATAGTGTCATGGGCACAATTAAAATAATTGCTATTGGCAGTGTTAAGCTTTCGTACTGAGCCGCTAGTACTAAAAACACCAACAATACGATAAGTGGAAAGACTAATAGCGCAGTATTGCCTGCTAACTCTTGCTGATAGGCCAAGTCGGTCCACTCATAATCAACGCCTAACGGCAAAGTACTATCTAAAATTTTGATCATCGCTGCTTGTGCTTCGCCTGAACTGACGCCTGGCGCTGGGCCTGCATTAATGTCGGCAGTGGTGTAACCGTTATAACGCATAACTCGGTCGGGGCCTGCAACATTAGATATGCTAACAAACGAGCCTAAAGGCACCATGTCACCGTTAGCGTTACGTAATTCGAGCTGTTCAATTTGCGAAGGCTCTTGGCGAAAGCTTTGGTCGGCTTGTAAGTTAACCTGATAAGTACGACCAAACTGATTAAAGTCATTCACATACAATGAGCCTAAGTACACTTGCATGGTTCTGAATATATCGCTAATAGATACGCCTTGGCTTTTTGCTTTGTCGCGGTCAATATCCACTTGTAGCTGCGGTACATTCACTTGGTATGAAGAAAATACACCTGCCAGCTCTGGTGTTTGCCATGCTTTTTGTAGCACTTGCTGAGTCACGTTAAATAACTCGTTGTAGCCTAGGTTACCTTTGTCGAGCAGCTGCAGCTTAAAGCCGCCTATTGTTCCCAAACCTTGTACTGGAGGTGGCGGAAATATCGCAATAAAGGCTTCTTGAATAGCGCCAAACTGCGCGCCAAGTTCACCTGCTATCGCGTTAGCGCTTAGACTGGCAGATGAGCGCTCATCAAAATCTTTTAAGGTGACAAAAACAATGCCTGAGTTAGTGCTGTTAGTAAATCCATTAATGCTAAGGCCAGGAAAGGCAACAGTCGACTCGACGCCCGGATGATTTAAAGCAATCTCCGACATTTCACGAATAACTTCTTCGGCTCTGTCGAGTGAAGCAGCATCGGGCAGTTGCGCAAAGCTGACTAAATATTGTTTATCTTGGCTGGGTACGTAACCCGTTGGGGTGTTGTTTAACTGCACACCCGTTAATGCGACCAAACCGACATAAAGCACACCCACTATGGCGCCCGAGCGCAATATCTTTTTAATACCCATCATGTATTTTTGCTGGGTAAATTCGAAGAAACGGTTGAAAGGTGCAAATACACTTTTAGCAAATACTTTGTCCATAATGTGAGTAAGACGGTCTTTAGGTGCATCTTTACTTTTTAAAAGTAAAGCCGACAGTGCTGGGCTAAGTGTTAGCGAGTTAAACATTGATATAAAAGTAGATATAGTGATAGTAAGTGCAAACTGCTTATAAAACTGACCGGTTAAACCCGACATAAACGCAGTAGGAATAAAAACAGCAGCTAGCACCAAAGTGGTTGCCACAATAGGGCCTGTCACTTCTTTCATTGCCTTTTGTGTGGCTTCGACAGGCGCTAAACCTTCCTCAATGTTACGCTCTACATTTTCGACAACGACTATTGCATCATCTACGACAATCCCGATAGCTAAAACAAGGCCAAATAACGAAAGCGCGTTCAAAGAAAACCCAAGCAAATGCATCACCGCAAAAGTCCCGACCAAGGAAACTGGCACAGCCACCAGCGGTATAATAGATGCTCTCCAAGTTTGTAAAAACAAAATAACCACTAACACAACAAGCAATACCGCTTCAAATAAGGTTTGTACTACTGCTTCAATTGAGCCACGCACAAATACAGTTGGGTCGTACACAATGTCGTAGTCGACGCCTTGCGGAAAGGTCTCCTTAAGCTCCGCCATTTTAGCTCTTACGTTATCTGAAATTTCAATTGCATTAGAGCCCGCTGCTTGGAAAATAGGTAAAGCAACAGCCGATTTATTGTCTAATAGTGAACGCAGGGCATAAAAGTCTGCGCCCAGCTCAACTCTGGCAACGTCTTTTAATCTGACGATTTCACCGTTGTCGCCAATTTTAATAATGATGTTTTCAAATTCTTCGGGTGTTTCAAGGCGGCCTTTTACATTAACCAAAAGCTGAAACGCGTTTTCGCCACTTGGCTGTGCGCCAAGGCTACCGGCTGCAGCTTGTTGGTTTTGCTCGCTAATGGCATTGGCAATATCCATTGCTGTTAGGTCGAGGCTAGCCACCTTATTAGGGTCTACCCAAACACGCATGCTGTATTCGCCAGCACCAAAAAGCTGCACGTCACCTACGCCATTTATACCGGCTAATTCATTTTTTACATTTATATGAGCAAAGTTTGATAGGTATAGCATGTCGTAACGATCGTCAGGCGAAGTTAAGTGCACCACCATGGTTAAGTCGGGAGAAGACTTTTTAGTGCTCACGCCCATGCGCTGAACTTCTTGAGGTAGGCGAGCAAGCGCTCTGTCGACTCTTGATTTTACGTGCGACTCGGCAAGGTCAATATCAGTGCCAATGGCAAAGGTTACAGTTAAGGTCATACGGCCGTCGGTAGTGGCTTGCGAAGACATATACAACATGTTTTCAGTGCCTTGTAGCTCTTGCTCAATAGGCGAGGCAACGGTTTCGGCAATGGTCTTCGGATTAGCACCTGGGTAGCTAGTTGATACCACTACTGTAGGCGGCACGACTTCTGGATACTCGGTGATTGGCAGTTGAAATACTGCCAAGGCACCTGCAATAAAAATAAGGATTGAAAGTACGCCCGCAAAGATTGGACGACGGATAAAGAATTGAGAGAAATTCATCTGCCTGCCCCTAGTTTACTGACGCGATAACGCTGTTGTGAATGTTAGCTTGCATTGCTGCAATTTGTGACTGTTGTTGCTCAATTTGGCTTAAGGTTTGCTGTGATGCAATGCTCACCATTTGCGGCGATACTTCTGCACCAGGGCGCACACGCTGCAAACCGTTAACCACAATTTTGTCGTTTGGCGCTAGGCCTGAGGTCACTATGCGTAGTGAAGATACCTTTTCACCTAGCGTTACTGCACGATATTCAACTTGGTTTTGTTCATTTAAAACCAACACATATTTGTTATTTAAGTCGGTACCGACTGCGCGGTCTTGAATCAATACAACATCTTCAGACGCACTGCCGTACACACGTAAACGTGTGAATAAACCGGGTACAAACTGACTGTCTTGATTGTCGAACACGGCTCTTGCGCGAATAGTGCCTGTTTGCGGGTCAATACGGTTATCAACAAAGTCGATTACGCCGCCAATATTGTAAGCTTGGCCACCATCAACGCTCATTAACACTGGCATTGCTTGCGCTGAAGTTTCTGCCGCTTTAAAGGCAAGGTAAGTAGTTTGGTTTGCGTTAAAGTAAGTGTGTAATTGGCTAGACGATACTAAGTTAGTGAGTACCGATGAGCCTGCGTTTACGAAGTTGCCTTGAGTGATAAAAGCGTTTGAAACACGGCCAGAAATAGGCGCGGTGATTTTTGTATAGCTTAATTGCAGTTCGGCAGCGTCGAGTGCCGCTTCAACCGCTTTTACACGAGCTTTAGTTTGCGCTACTGCGGCGCTTCGGCTATCGAGTAGTTCTTTTGAAATCGCATTTTTCTTGATAAGCGTGTTAGCACGTTGAAACTCTTTGTTTGCAAGGTCCTGCTGACTCACGGCAATCGACAAATCAGCTTTTAAACGGTCAACCTCAGCGGCAAAAGGTGCGTTATCGATACTAAATAACAATTCACCTTGCTCAACAAAAGACCCTTCTTCAAAATGAACACGGTCAATGTAACCTGAAACGCGTGGGCGCAAAGCAATGCTCTCGGGCGCTTGCATGGTGCCTGTAAATTCATGCCAATCGGCAACTGATGCAACTGCAACACTGGCTACGTCAACCTGAGGCACATAGTTAGTTGTTTGTGTTTGATTGTCGGTACTGCATGCCGCCAATGCACTTAAGGTAAGTAATGTAAAAAAGATATGCTTGAAATTTTTCATGTTTGGTTCCTCAACCTGTTTTGTTGGGATAATAATAGGGCTAGACAAAACATAATTAAAATTATATAAAAATATACAATACATTTTTATTTGTGATGTTTTATTTATTCAAGAACGAGGTGAAGGCGATGCGCCCACAAGAACTAAACCTGTTAATCATATTCGATGCCATTATGACCGAAGGTAGCATTAGCCGCGCAGCAGACCGCCTCGCCATGACCCAACCCGCGGTATCAAATGCCGTGAGTCGAATGCGAGTAGCCTGGAAAGACGACCTATTTGTAAAAAGTGGACGCAATATAAAACCCACGCTAAAAGCGAGTAACATGTGGGAACAAATTAAACAGCCTATTAATGATTTATCGTCGGTGATTAAGCCCAACGAATTTGACCCGGCAACTTCAACGCGTACATTTAGGATATCGGCTGCCGACATTGTGGCGAATATGATGATGGTGCCGCTTCGTAAAATTATCGAAAAAGAAGCACCGAATATCAATATTCATATGATTCCTTATACCATTATTAATACTCAACAAGTGCTCGATGACGCAACCGTAGACATAGTGCTAGGAGCCGGCATAAACAGCAGCAATACAATACGCAGCGAGTTACTATTTCATGTTCACTATTTATGTGTGATGCGCCCTGGTCATCCACTTGCTAAAAGCAAAATGAGCATTGATGAATTTGCAAGTGCTCAGCACCTGCTCGTCTCTCTATCAGGAGATACTACTGGTTTTACTGATGAGGTGCTTGCGCAACGAGGTTTATCAAGGCGCATAGCCATGACTGTCAATCAATTTAGTATGATAGTACCACTTTTGAAAAATAGTGATTTGATTGCCGTTGCGCCATTGGGCGGCGTTGCAGAAGGCATTATCTCAGGCGAAATTACAGGAACGCTCACACCGATAGAAATGTCGCCCCCTGGTGCCACTCTATATTGGCATCCTCGCCAAGATAAAGACTCAGGACTGCAGTGGCTACGCGAAAAAGTAAAACTCATAGTAAAACAAACGGAATCTGACTATGTTGCTAAATGTATGCCTAAGCTTTGTGGTAACAATAAAGACTTATGCAATAAATTATCAATGTCTGTCGACTGAGCTTTCTCAATTTAGTCCGTTTTAAAATTTAGCGTTACTTAGCTTGGTTCAGGCCTGCTTAATAAATAACCTACAGCTCCGCCAAAGGCATCTACAGTTATATGCAGAGCGATAACGACCCACAAGAGCTCGGTGAAAACGTAAATTAAACCCAGCAGTAACCCAATAAAGGCAGTCCTTAAAACGTTCTGCCAACCTTGATAAAGATGACAAGCTCCAAATAATAGACTACTCAGGAATAAACTAGCAGTAAGGCCTATTTCTTGACCCAGTGCACCCACTATAAAACCACGAAACAAAAGCTCTTCACAAATACCCGCACTCATTGAAAGACCTAAAATAAACCAACGTAGCTCTGAGCTTGTTGAAGGCATCATCCAGTCATAGTTATTAGCCATAGCCTTACGATATGCGTTTCGGTGTTCGGCCGATTTAACAAGTGTCTGATATGAATATATAAAGTAGATAAAAGCGGCGACAAGTAAACAGATTCCGCCCCAATTTCTATAAGTTCCTTGCCATTGTAATCCGAGTTCTGAGGGCCGTAGAATATTAAAAAAGAGCAAACTCATCAAAAAAACGGTTGGAACACCCATGAATAGCATTGCCTCCTGATAGGTCCTCACTTTGGTTTTTCTTCCTTCTAGAACAGCGTTTTTGCCCCCATCGGCCTCCCATAGACTCAACGCTACCATGCCCAAAATTAGCATTACTAAGACCCACTCACCTACATGCAGTTGCATAATTCTTCTTTCCATTTATTCGACTACATACAGAATAAAAGCTTGCCTTATATAAATAAATAATTTAATTTTTTAAAAATTTTAAACAAAAAGTTTATCTATGTTCCATCCCAGAGATTTACGTGTGTTTTGTAAAGTGGCTGAAACCGGCAACATGTCAAGAGTAGCTGAATCAGAAGTAAAGTCGGTAATGGCGATTAGTAAGCAAATAAGCCGGCTTGAAACTCAGCTTAATCAGGCACTGTTTATTCGTAGCCGTCGAGCACTTGTTTTAACCGCTTTTGGAGTGCAATTTAAAGCTAAAGCCCAAAAGCTTCTCAGGCATCACCAATCACTAATAGACTTTGGTCAAGCTAATGAAAATAAAGTGGCAGGCGAGTTGCGGGTTGTTTGTCAATCAAATGAAATTATCCAAGAAACATTAATACCGTGGGTAGCCGAATTTGTAGGGTTATATCCTGATTTAGATATCACCTTTGACGTAAAAGAAGGCTTAATAGATATAATCGAGGATGAATTTGATATTTATTGGGCTGTAGGCCCATACCTTGGAGAACGTTATCCAGGGCTTAAACGTAAATCGATTTGGAAATCAGCTTATGGTTTATACGCATCGCCCGATTATCTAAAAATTGCGGGGATGCCAACATCAGTCAGTGAACTAGAAACGCACAAAGTGATTGGTTACGCTCATAATCAACCAAGCAATGTCTTGGTGACTCAAGGCGAAGATAGCACACCTCACTATGTGACAGGGCGATGTCAGGTCAAGACCGTCACAGGCTTAATTGAACTAGCGCAAGCTGGGCTGGGTGTTATCAACGCGCCCTCAGACTCAGTCACAATTTGCTCCCTTGTTAAAGAAAATCTTCTTAAGCCAATACTAGAAGAATACTGGTGGGAAGGTGCACAAGCCTATGCTTATTACCATCCATCTAGACCAATTCAATCTAAAGTGCGCGCTTTTCTTGACTTTTTTGTCGATAAACGAAATCAATGGCGTTTTTAACTGTAGTTTCAGATTTTGCAAACACTCACCATGTGGTCAGTATTTATTAAGCACAGTAATTACTATTGCGATGCTACAAGTTGCCATTAATTAATAAGTATGAAGTCAAATTTATCTACAAAAGCTTATAACTTCTCTTTCATACTCAGCGTGACTGTTCGATTGTCAGAAACTTCACTAATAATATCGAAGTTGTATTCTAAGGCTTTGAGTAAACCGTCAACGTCGTCAGTTTTAAATAACCCAGCAATTTGTAATTGCTTTATTTCTTGTTGGCTAAACTTGAAATTAAATTCTGTGTAACGAGAAACTTCTTGCATAGCCTCGTATAAACTCTCGCCCGAGAATACTAACTCCCCTTCTTGCCATGCTAGATCAGAAGCAATATCCACGTCTAACTTTTTGACGAGAACGGGGCGTTTGTCGTTTTCAGACAGCCTTACTTTCTGTCCTTTAACAACTGCTAAAGAATCTTTGGATAAACGAACATCAGTTTTTTCTAATAGCGATTTCGCTAGCTGCTGAACACCACTAACAAGGACCCTGCCATCCGTTACTATCATTTCTACTTTATTATTCAGTAGTTCCACATTAAAAGCAGTTCCTGTCGCCTGAAATACGGTGCCTCTAGCATGCACACTCAAAGGTTTAGCTGCATTGTGTGCCACCTCAACAAATAATTCGCCTTGTACAAGCTCAATGAGTCTTTGCTTGTCAGTGTAGGTGACTCGAGCGACACTATTCGTATTGAGTTTGAGTGCCGTTTTATCTTGCAAATAGAATGTTGCTTGTTCGCCCACTTTTGTAGAATAGTCGGTCTGATACAATATGGTCTGCATATGAGGTTGAGTGCCTAACAGATTTGTATTTAACAACACCCCCATAAAGACGATTGAAATCAAAGCTAAACTCGCTGCGATACCGAAGAATGAGCGAGACTTGCTTCGCTTAGTTTCAACTGCAGGTTCGAATAGTTCACTCAGACGCGAGAGCGACTCCATTTTATCCCAAAGCGCGACTAACTTTAAGAAAGCAGTTTTATGCTTTTCTGACTCGTCCAACCATGACTTTAGTTGAAGCGTTTCTTCGCTGGTAAGCTCTCTATCTAGCTTGGCTACCCATTCGCTAGCGACATCAATAGTAGTCTGGCTTGCATTGATGTTTGTCACCTTATTCATTCTGTAAATCCTCGTATACTGCTTACTGAAGAGCCCGTTGCTTTGGTTTGGGCATCACTCACACCGTTTGACTCGAACTTTAAAAGATACTCTGCGCATTTTTTTAAACCCAAGGCAACGTGTTTTTCAACAGTACTTTGACTAATCTGCAACTCTTGTGCTATTTCTTTTTGTGAATAACCATACACTTTTTTAAGAACAAAAACCCGACGGCATTGGGTAGGTAAGTGTCGAACTGCTTCACACAGCTGTGCAAACTCTTGCTGTTTTGCCGTCGCTTCAAATACTTGGTCGCTGGCTCGTAATTCCGGTGCAAAATCACTCTCGTCAATTGCACTGTCTGCCAATCGAGTTTCAGAACGTTTCAAATAATCAAATGCAATATTTTTTGCGGTTGTCATTAACAAAGACCCAGGTTTATCCATAGTTTCAGGGTTATCCAACTGGCATACACGCACATAAGTTTCTTGAACAATATCTTCAACTTCCTTTGGTGGTACTAACTTTGATATCGCCTTCACAACATTGCTTTTGGTCGCCACCAAAACGGCATACCAGGGCAATTGAAAAGTTGATTTTTTGGTCATTTTATATTTACCAATTTATATTGCACTGCATATTACTAAAACGATTCAAGCTTTATAATCCGCTATATCGATATATAAAAAACTAACTTATGTTTATCTTAAAAATAAGCTACCTAACTTAAAACACTTAAGACATTATGTTAATAATATGTTAGTTTTTACATTTGTTTTAACCGAAATATATGGTTCTATATTTGGAAACATACGATGTAACATGGAAACAGTTGAAACAGCTAAATATGCTAGCATGTTTCTGTATCGTACTCAGCTTATGCATTGTGTTTTACTCACCACGCTCCTACAGTTTTTTTTCAGAAGCGCAAGCTCTTGTGCAAGTCGGTGACGAGATTAAAAATTTTGAGATTAGTGAAGGGCCCGCCGATATCGCACTTATTGAATTTGCAAAACAGGCCGACCTAACCATTGTTTTTCCGTATAGAAAAGTGAGCTTAAAATTTACTAACTCAATTACGGGGGAAATGAGTGTTAAAAAAGGTATCGACAAGATGCTTCTCAATACCGGGCTTGTGGCCACTTTCGAAGTCGACGGTGTATTAACAATAAAGCGCATTTCTATTCAAGATACTGAGTATGCAAACCGCTCAATTATACAAAAAGTTGTCGACTTGTTTACCGAGGAAGGTAAAGACACCGTCACTTTCGGCAATAGTGTTTCTCAAATTGAAGAAATAGAAATACGAGGGCTTAGGGAGAGTCTGAACTGGGGTATCGATTTAAAACAAAATTCAATTGGCGTGACCGATTCTATACAAGCTGAAGAGATGGGAAAATTTCCTGACGACAATTTGGCTGAATCGCTACAACGTATAGCCGGTGTTTCAATTGATCGTGCAGAAGGAGAAGGCCAGTTTGTTACGGTAAGGGGATTTGGCCCACAATTTAATACTGTACAAAGTAATGGCAGAACACTTGCCACAGACAACCGGGGCCGAGAGTTCAGTTTTGACACCATCGCACCAGAATTGGTTCGCGCTATTACAGTACAAAAAACATTTTCTGCATCACAACCTTCGGGTGGCATTGGTTCTATTATTAATATAGAGACGGCGCGACCTTTTGCATCTGATGAATTTGAAATGGGTGGCAGCATAAAGGCCACACTCGACACTAACAGCAACAAAACGACACCGCACGGAACAATATACGCCAGTAATAGCAACGAAAAACTCGGCTGGCTATTTTCAGTATCCCATCAGCTCAGAAAAACGAGGATTAACGAAGCGCAAACCGATGCATGGTTACTCAATACCAACATAAGAGAAAATGAGTTAACAACGCAGGCCCCTAATCATTTTGTTCCTCGAAACTATGACCAGCGAGTTCGATTTGAAACAAGAACGCGAACAGGTGCAACGGCTGTGGTCCAATATAGGCCCTTCGATACATTAGAATTAAGTGTCGATTATTTACAGTCTCGCTTCGATGTAAAAACCGACTCTAGTTCACTAGGGCATTGGTTTACAGCCAGTAATATTGAAGATGTTAAAACTGATTCAAATGGAACTGCCATTTCTTTTTCTCAAAAAGACGGTCATGCAACGGATTTTCACTCCCGAACGTTTGATAGGCCGTCGAGCGTAAGTGCATTGGGCATAAATGCAAACTACGAAGCGGCACCAGAAGTACTCGTTGACATCGACTTGTCAAAATCAAGTGCAAGCACTCGAGACACGGCTGGCGCTCGAAATGCACTTACCCTTATAGGATATCTAAATCGCTCCTCTTACCTCAACATCGGCAGCCAAATTTTGCCTGAAATAAGGGATTTTCAATCAGCTAGAAACGATATTACTGATGCATTAGGCCAAGTTTCAGGCGTTTCAGACTACCTTGACCCAAGTAATGGGAGAGCACACGTTATGCTTAGGCGAGGTTGGAATGTAAACGACACCTTTGACCAAGCCAAAGTAGACGTCACTTTTTTCAATCGTTTTGGTTTTCCTCTTGATGTTCAAATGGGCGTCATGGCCACTAAACAATTTAAAAGTAACGAGCGTTGGGACAACGAAGTCAATGCAAAGCACTGTGCATTTTGCGGTTATTTCCCTGATCCTGATATACCCGATTCGTTTCAATCTGTTTTTGATGCCGGTGATGACTTTTTACGTGGTATAAGCGGCAGCAGCAATATTATAAGAAAATGGCTGCGTCATGATGGTGCTCAATTGTTTGAGTATTTAGAATCATTTGCTGATGCAAATTTTGATGCTGAACTCAGAGATAATAGTTTTACTGTTAAAGAAAATGTACTTGCCGCATATGTTGAAGCTAGCCAAGCATTTCAATATTGGGGAGCCGATGTAACCCTAAAATATGGGGTTCGGTATGAAAATACAGATGTAGAAGTCAACGGATTCGAATCGGATTTAACCGCGCTGACGATACTTGACCAGACTGAATTAGGAAATGTATCGTCGCCAGGTAATGAAAACAGAGATAATTCCTCATATCATAATTGGCTAGCTAGTTTTTCTGCAAAAGCTGAGCTTAATGACAACATAGTGTTGAGATTGGGCTTATCTCGCTCTATTACTCGACCTACCATGACAAATTTATCTTCTAGTTTAGTTATAGATACTACGCGTCAAGGTGGTGATTTACGCGCAAGTTCTGGATTACCTACTTTGCGACCTTTTGCTTCGGACAACTTTGACCTAACAGCAGAATGGTATTTGAAAGACTTCAGTTATGTATCTGCGAGCTACTTCAATAAAAAAGTCAGTGACTTTATTGTTGAGACAGTGACACAAAGTAGTATAAACAATGTAACTGACCCTAGTACGGGAGACGACCCTAACGCGGCAGATGTCAATGATCAACTTGCCATCTTCAATATTACGCGTCCTACCAATGGTGAAACGGCAACTGTAAGCGGCTATGAGTTTGCTTTGCAGTACGACTTTGGCAATGGCTGGGGAATAATTGCCAATACGACAATTGTCGACAGTAACGCCAAATTAGATCCAAGCGATATTTCTCAAAAGTTTGCGCTCACTGGCTTAAGTGACTCAAAAAATGCGCTTTTATACTACGAGAAAGACGCGCTTCAGTTTAGAGTTAGCTGGAGTCACCGTGATGCTTTCTTGCAATCCTTGGTACAAATACTGGGCCCCGAACCCACATTTGTGCGCGATTATCAGCAAATTGACTTCAGTGCGAGCTATCAATTAAATAACAATTATTCAGTATTCATAGAAGGCATTAATATCAGTAATGAAAGCGTTCTTAAACACGGGCGTTTTAGTAATCAATTTCTCCTTGCTCAGCAACCCGGACCTCGATATGCGCTAGGGATTCGCGGAAAATTATAGTTTTTTCTAAACTACTAGAGGAAAATTCATCCTAATTCGTTATCCACCTGAGACCATGTAAAAAAAATGTAACGAGCTTGCACATTTGGTTAACCATTCACACTTTGCTTGCCCATTTTTTGATATATGGCTTAAAAAAATAATTAATTCTCAGGAAAGGCGAGTTATCAAATGAAAAGTAAATCAACACAAACGTTCAAACCTAGCTTTCTTGCTAGCAGCATTGGTATTTTACTCGGCACAGTTGTCGTAGCATCTGCTAGTGCGCAAGAAACATCACAAGACACCGCCGCAGACACTACTGAAGTCATTCAAGTATCTGGCGTACGGGGCAGTTTGTCTCAGTCTATGGCGACCAAACGAGACTCAGCCGGTGTTGTAGACGCAATCTCAGCTGTCGATATGGGTAAGTTCCCAGACACAAACTTGGCCGAATCTTTACAACGCATTACTGGCGTGTCTATAAATCGTGTAAACGGCGAAGGTTCTGAAGTAACGGTTCGTGGTTTTGGCGGAAACTTTAACCTTATTACCTTAAATGGCCGTCAAATGCCTGCGGCGAACGTATCTACTATTACAGGTAACCCACAAGATAAGGGTGCGACAGGCTCCAGTCGTTCATTTGATTTTTCTAACATTGCATCAGAGGGTGTTAGCGGTATTGAAGTATATAAAACAGGTCGCGCTGCGATACCGTCAGGTGGTATTGGCGCAACAATTAACATAAACACACTAAAACCTTTAAGCGTTGGTGATACAAGCGGGTCGGTTGGCGTTAGAGCAGTTAAAGACGAAAGCGGCTCTGGTGCTACACCCGAATTAAGCGGAGTCGCAAATTGGGTAAATGACGACGCAACGTTTGGTGTATCTGTATTTGGCTCTTTCCAAGAAAGGGATTCTGGTAGCCGTCACATGAGTATTGAACAGTTTCAGTTGCAAGAGTGGTCAGCTGATTCTCTAGCCGCAATCAGTGCACCTGATGTTGTTGTAACTAATGAACCTAATATTGGACAGATTGTTGCCATACCGACAAATATTGGTTTGGGTTCTAACCAAGACAACCGTGAGCGAACCAATGCAATGGTGACGGTTCAATTTGCGCCTAATGACGATTTCACGCTCACGGCAGATGCAAGTTATGCCAGTAACGAACAAAACTCTACATCGCTCGTTGATGGTATTTGGTTTGCTCGCCAGTTTAACAGCGTTGAATTTGACGGCAATCCGGTTGTGGCAACCCCAGTAATATTTGCAGAAGACATCGAAGGAGGCAAAGACTTCTTCTTTCAAAACTTGCTTCTTTCAACTAAAGATGAACTGAGTTCATTTGGTTTTAACGCTGATTACTGGGTTAATGACCAGCTGAACCTTAGTTTCGATGTTGCAAGTTCAACTGCCAAAAGTGGTGGTAATGGTCCTTTTGGGAACAACTCAACTCGTTTTAACTTTGCTGGGTCTAACGCTGGTTGGCAAGTTGCTGACTTTACGGGTGAAATTCCTATTGCAAGTATTGTTATCGACGATGAGTTAAAAGGTAATAATAACGGTATTTTTGATAAAGCAGATATTGGCTCACAGGTCACTCAAACTGAACGCTCTAATCAAGAAACAGACGTTGACCAAATCAGGTTTGAGGGTACATTCGAAGCAGACGACTTTAGTTTAGATTTTGGTATTGGCCATGTGTCGACAACCATGCAACAAACACGACAATCGTCAAGTGAAGCATTAGGCGGATGGGGCGTAAGCTTCCCGGGTGATGTACCAGAAGGTTTGTTTGAACAAAGCTGCACAGCATGTTTGTTTGAAGACTTTAATGTAACCGGCGTGCCGGGTGCTGATGATATTGCAAGACCTGCTGGTTCATCAACCATAGCCTTAGGTAGCGTTTCGTTTGGTGGAGACCCAGTTGCCCTGCTAAATGCAGTAGGTCCTGCTTACGGCCTTTCGTTGGCTTCGCTTCCTGTCGCAAGTTTTGATGACAATACTATCGAAGAAGATATCTTGTCGGTTTATGCACAAGTTATTTTTGACTATGCACTCGGTGACATGGACCTAAACGTTGTGGCAGGCTTGCGCTATGAGCAAACAGATGTGGTTTCGACATCAAATCAGTTGGTACCGCAAAGCATTGTTTGGGAGTCAGATAACGACTTTAGAGTAGACCCTAGCACGACTTCGCAAAGCCTAGTGGGTGAGCATGACTATTCAAATATTTTACCCAGTATTGACTTAACTCTTGACGTAAACGATGAAATAAAAGCACGTTTATCATTGAGCAAAACACTAGCGAGGCCTGCTTATAATAGGCTATTTAGCTCAACAACGGTGGGCTCACCAGCACGCCCTACAGCACTAGGCGGAATGCCATCTGGTAACTCGGGTAACGTTGCCCTCGACCCTCTTGAGTCAACCAACTTGGACTTGTCTCTAGAATGGTATTACAGCGACGCTAGCATGGTTTCTATTGGCTACTACAGAAAAGACGTGAAAAACTTTGTCGGTACTGCACAAGCTACTGAAAATCTGTTTGGTTTAACCGATCCATCGTCAAGTCAAGCAGGAACGCTTTCAGCCCAAGCAGCAACAGAGCTAGAAGCGCTTGGCTTTGACGTAAACGAACGTAACTTGTTTACGATGACCGCAATTTTACAAAACCCTGGTACTTATCCAAACGGCGCTGCAGAGTTTAATAACACCCAAGCGTTTGCAGACTCTGTATTTGGTGAATTTGACGTGGTAGCCGAAGCGGGTGACCCACTATTTAACTTCCAAGTAACCCGTCCAGTAAACAATCAAACTGCCGTAATTGATGGTATTGAGTTCGCTTGGCAGCACTTCTTTGGTGAGAGTGGATTTGGCTATCAGTTTAACTACACCTTAGTTGATGGTGATGTTGGCTACGATGTAGGTAGCGCGATTAGCGTCGACCAATTCGCTCTAGAAGGCCTAAGTGATACTGCTAACCTCGTTGGGATATACGAAAAAGACGGTTGGTCTGCACGTATTGCTTACAACTGGCGTGATGAGTTTTTGAGTCAGGTTAACCGCGGTTTCGGAAATCGTAATCCGATATTCATTGATGAGTTTGAACAAATTGACGTCAATGTCAGTTATGACTTCACCGAAGATTTAGGTGTGAGTTTGGATATCATCAATTTGACTGAAGAAGGGCAAAAACAATTTGGCCGCTCACGCAACAATGTGTTCTTCCTTCAAGAAGCAGATAGACGCTTTGTGTTGAGTGTAAACTATTCGTTTTAGTGAGTCGGGGAGCCTTAGTTTTTGTGTGTGGCTTGGGCTCCCCATTTTTAAACAACTAAAAATGTATTAGATTGCTTACCATTTTTCAGCAATGTAAGATAAATTAAGTAACCAAAAGTAGTTATTCTCCATGAGTCAAATAAGCGTATTAGATAACGTAAAACATAAAGACATTAAAGTAGATATTAATAAAAACGTTCAGCAATATCATGGTGTCAATCGGTGTGTAGTATATGTCAGTGAAATTGCTGATTTACACAAAGAATTTCCTATTTTAATTAGTAAAGAACCTGACACAGCAAAGTTACAAATGCATGCTATTTTGGGTTTAGAAAAAAATGAAAATCTATTTTTAAGCGAGACCGGTTGGACGAGTCGCTTTGTACCCGCACTCTTAGCTAGAGGGCCTTTTAGCTTAGGATATCCAAAACCTGACTCAGCTAACGAACCGAAGCATTCTATAATTTGTGTCGACACTGACGATACTCGGGTAAATACTCAAACGGGTCATGACTTGTTTTTACCGTTTGGTGGTGAAAGCAACTATCTCAATTATGTGAAATCAGCTTTGAAATCGATTGAGCTAGGAATGAAGTACGACATCACATTATTTGCAATGATTAACAAGTTTGACTTACTAGAGCCAGTTTCAATCAACATTCAGTTGAACGAGTCTGAAGAAGTTAGTTTTAATCAATATTTCACTATCAACCAAACAAAGCTGGCAGAATTAAACTCAACAGCACTCGAAGAACTTTCTGCCAACGGCGTGTTAGGTGTTTTATTTTTTCTATTTTCGTCGATGAATAATTTTCAATATTTGACTGATATTAAATCTAAAGCGAGTGGCGCTGATATACTTTCAGATATATAGACAATTTCATAAGCGTCAGTCTTATTAGTGGTTGTAAACCAAACAACAACGAAAAAGGTAATTGAATTGAGCAGTAAAGTTAAAGTAATCGAAGGGTATAATAATGATGACGTCCCTTTTGATCTCTTGTTTGCCGCAAATAAACCCGTACTTCTGAAAGGTTTAGTCAAACAATGGCCTTTAGTACAAGCAAGTAAGGACAATGGCCATACTGCAGTGGTCGATTTACTCTCGCAAAATGATAGCGGTCAGCCATTTATTGTCTATAAAGGCGATTATTCAATTAAAGCCAAATTTGGCTACAACAGCACCTGTACTGGATTTAACTATATTAGCGAACGAAGCAATTTCGAAAAAGTGACAACGCATGTTAATTCTCAACTGTCGACTGATAAGCATGATTATATGTACGTCAATTCTTTAGCCTTAAAACATGGTTTTCCTGCACTTGCGAAGAGTCATACTCTTAATTTCAAACACGACGAATTTGCGGGTAATCAACCTCTTGCAAAAATATGGCTAGGAACAGAATCAATAGCCGCTGCCCACTTTGATATACCCAAAAATATCGCTTGTTGTGTGCATGGCAAACGTCGGTTCACCCTGTTTAGCCCTGACCAAGTCGACAACCTTTATCCAGGCCCACTTACCCCGACCCCAGGCGGTCAAGTAGTAACAATGGCAGACCTAAATAAGCCTGATTTTAATAAATATCCTAAATTACAAACTGCGCTAGAAAACGCATACGTGGTCGATATGGAGCCCGGGGATGCTTTGTATTATCCGAGCATGTGGTGGCACCAAGTAGAAGCTTTTGACCGCTGGAATGTCATGATAAATTTTTGGTGGATGGGCGCACCCGCTTTTTTGGGTAATCCAATGGATGTTTTAAGCCATGGCATGATGAGCTTGCGCGATCGTCCAGAACACGAAAAGGCAGCTTGGAAAGCGCTGTTTGACTATTACGTTTTTGGCGACAGTGAGCAAGTAACCGCACACTTACCCGAACAATGCCAAGGCGCTTTAGCACCGATGGATAATAATTTGGCGCGACGCATGCGCGCCACATTACTCAACAATTTAAACAGGTAAGAGTATCAACAATGTCAAATAAAACAAAAGTTGTCATTGCAGGAGGCGGGACCGCTGGCTGGCTAACTGCATATAGCTTGGCAACTCGCTTAGGTGCAGTGTTAGATATCACCTTAGTAGAATCTGATTCAATTGGTACGGTCGGTGTTGGCGAAGCCACAATCCCTACTATGCGCAATTTTCATAAACTCATGGGTATTGACGAAAAAGAGTTTATGAAAACAACGCAAGCCACTTTCAAACTGGGCATTCAGTTTGACAACTGGGGTAAAAAAGGCGACAGCTATTTTCATTCGTTTGGTGAAATAGGACAGCGTTCATGGATGGCAGAATTTCATGAATTTTGGTTGGAGGCCCAAAAGCACGACTTTGGAGGTAGTTTAGATGACTATTGTCTTGAGCTCAAAGCAGCAAAAGCCAACAAGTTTTGCACGCAAATTGGTAATAAACCCGTTAATTATGCTTATCATTTAAATGCCACTGCATATGCCAGCTTTTTACGTTCAAAAAGTGAAAAAATAGGCGTAGGCCGACAAGAAGGTAAAATCACACAAGTCATAAACCATGATAACGGCGACATTGCGAAAGTAGTTGTAAATAAACACACTCCAATTGAAGGTGATTTATTTATTGACTGCACTGGGTTTAAAGCTTTACTGATTGGTGAAAACCTTGGTATTGATTTTGAAGACTGGTCCCATTTATTGGCTTCAGATAGCGCTATTGCAATGCAAACTGAATCTGTTGAAGCACCAAAGCCATACACTATTGCACGCGCTCATGATGCAGGTTGGCAGTGGCGAATACCGCTTCAATCCAGAACAGGCAACGGCATTGTTTATAGTAGTCAATTTTTGTCTGACGACAAGGCACTTAATACCTTACTTAAACATACATTAGGTAACAAAACTAGCGAACCAAAACAGCTCAAGTTTAAGACCGGTAGGCGTAAAAAGGTATGGCATAAAAACTGCGTTGCTATAGGTTTGTCAAGCGGATTTCTAGAGCCGCTAGAATCCACCAGCATACACCTTATTACCACCGCAATAATTCGCTTAATGAAGCTTTTTCCAGTCAAATCAAATTCATCTAATTTAGCCAAACAATTTAATCAAGAAACCCAACTCGAGCTTGAAACGATTCGCGATTTTATAATATTGCACTATAAAGCAACTACCCGCGATGACAG
>CAZXTD010000012.1:33425-37763 GCA_964643575.1 uncultured Glaciecola sp.
CTTTTATAAAAACATGCCGATACCCGACTCGTTGCAGCACCGGATGGAAATTTTCAAATCAAATGCGTATGTATGGCCCGACGATGTTGCCTTGTTTAGAGTAGATTCTTGGATACAAGTTATGATGGGGCAAGGATTACAGCCAAAGTCTCACCATTTAGGCAGTAAAGTTCTTCAAACACAACAACTTAAACAACAACTAGACACATTCAGGCAAATGATCAACTCGGCGGTGGCAAAAATGCCGGAGCATGCCGACTTTGTTAAGCAGTATTGTCCGGTGTCATCAACTAATTAGCTTATGGATACTGCGGTAGATGAATAACCACGCTTCAAGCTCAGCATCATCTGCTGACACAACTACAAAAAAAATCGTCGTGGTTGGCGGCGGCACCGCAGGGTGGATAAGCGCTGCTGTAATCGCCTCAGCAAACAAAAACAATAACCAGCAAAACACCAATATTGAGATTGTTTTAGTAGAGTCGCCCCAAGTTAAAAACCTAGGTGTTGGTGAAGGCACTTGGCCCACAATGCGAGATACTCTGCGCCAGATAGGTATTTCTGAAACGCAGTTCTTAAGTTGTTGTGATGCTAGTTTTAAGCAGGCATCAAAGTTTGTTGGTTGGCGCACAGATTCTAGTCACTATTATCATCCTTTTACTGCCCCCGCAGGCTATGGCACTTTAAACATGGCAGAACACTGGACTCAGTCAGAAGAAGATACCGACTTTGAAACCTTCGTATGTGCTCAAGGTGATATCTGCGAACAAAATCTCGCACCCAAAACCGTCAATATGCGCGACTATGCATTTAATCTTAATTATGGATATCACCTAAATGCTGGCAAATTTGTCGATTTGTTGCATCAACACTGTGTAGATAAACTCGGCGTAAAATATGTTAGCGCGCATATTAGTAATGTGGTCAACGACAAATCTGGTTATATAAAAGCAATCGAACTTGACGGTTCTCCTGCAATAAAAGGTGACCTATTTATTGACTGCAGCGGTTTCAAGAGTATCTTAATTGGTGAGCACTATGGTATTGGTTTTAAACCGGTATCTGACATACTATTTAACGATACTGCTTTGGCAGTGCAAGTTGAACATGCAGATACCCAATCACCCATCGCTTCTAGTACGATTGCAAGCGCACAAAGTAACGGTTGGATTTGGGATATCGCCCTACAAAACAGACGCGGAATTGGTCATGTATACTCCAGCATCTTTGGAAAAACACAAGAAACCGAAGACCGCTTATTGTCCTACATTGAAAATGACCCACATCTGGCCAAGTCTAAGATAGGCTACAAAAAGATAAAATTTACCCCAGGCCACAGAGAAACATTTTGGTATAAAAATTGTGTTGCAATAGGTGTGTCAGCAGGATTTGTTGAGCCACTAGAAGCCACAGCGCTCGTACTAATAGAAAAGTCAGCAGAGTGGATTGCAGCACAACTGCCAAGAGATCGTGAGTCGATGAGAATATTGGCAAAGCGGTTCAATGTGATGACGCATTCTCGGTGGGCAGAAATTATCGACTTTTTAAAACTGCATTATGTATTGAGTGACAGAGAAGATAGTGAATATTGGATAGCTCACAAAAAAGAATACTCAATTCCAGAATCGCTCCAAGACTCACTAGTACTGTGGCGTTCGCAATCGCCTTGGTTATATGAAAGTAATCAAAAATTTGAGCTCTTTTCGTCGGCGAGTAAACAATACGTCCTTTATGGCATGCGTTTTTTATCAAAGCAAAAATTAAATCAAATCGCCAATAAAGAATCACAAGCCTTGCTAAATCGCTTTAGGAACGAAACATATCTGACACGGAAAAACCTACTAAAAACACTGCCAAAAAATAGAGATTTTTTCAAAGATAAAGTACTCAATACCATTTTGTAAAACAACATGATCGCAAATATAAGCAAGCTTTTGCTTACTAATGTAAGCTCTTAATTCCATTAATTTTTAGCGTGCTTGTCCATCTCAAAGCAAAAATTAGCTATGCTACTTGCTGTTTCGCGGCTAATTTCAGGGCAAGTAATTGGAAACATTTCTATTGCATGTATAGTGCCCATTACTTGCCTACAACTGGCTTGAACGCCTGCTCTTAATAACAAACGATAAAAATTGATGCCTTCGTCACGCAGGGGGTCGCATTCATTAATGCTAATCATTGTGGGCACAAGGCCTTTTACGTCATTTTGCTTAGCAAAACCTGGCCATGCTAGCGGGTTTTTATTATTCAGCTCGTCAATACCATAAATGACAGCGCTTTGGTTGTTGTGAAGGTCGAGCAGTATGCCGTTGTTTTCGACTGAAGATGGGCTTTGTGGCGATGGCCATTTACCCGCAATGTATGGGCATAGCGCATAAATGCCTGAGATAAGTGAGAGTTGTTTACTTTTTTTAAGCTGAAGGCCGGTTGCTATTGCTAAGTTTCCGCCGCCGCTGTCGCCCGACACCACTATGTTGTTTTTATCAATGTTAAGCGCATTGCTGTTTTGTGATAGCCATTTAAGGCCTGATACACAATCGTTTAAGCCTGCCGGAAAAGGCGCAACTTCCTCTACTGACGACGGCACAAGCGCATTTCTAAAATCGACCATCGCGACCGCAACGCCCTGTGCAGCGATAATTCTGCCCCATGCTTTGTAGTTACCGTCGTAACAAGACATAGTCGCCATACCACCGCCATGAATGTAATAAATACAAGGTAAGGTATCGCTGTTGTCGGGTCTAATAAACTGTATATTTACCGTGTTACCGTCTGGTTGAGAACTAAACGAATAGTTGCTAATTTGAAGCCCTTTACTAGGTGCAACGGTTTCGTTATCGCAGCTGTCTAAAAAGCGTTTTACCGCCTGACGAGTCGCAATCGCGCGCTCCGTATTGGCTGCCTCTAGCGCTGCTTCACGGCTTTCAATATCAGTAGAACCCGTAAAACTAATTTTCCCAAACACCTTTTTTATTCGAGGGTCAATTCTCGGGTCGTTTTGCATTTTGCTCGCTTTACTCATTGCGTGTTTGCAGCCTCTACCATCGCGCTCGCGGTATAAGGGTTACTTAATAGCTCAGTAAATACCTCCCAGCGACGCTGAGGGTTGTCGGCAGTTGCACCTTTTGCTTTCATATACTCGGCAACTAAGTCTTTACCCAAATTGTAGTTAATCACGTAGCTTCTGTATTTATCAATAAAACGCGTACTTTGTAGTGCACGCTCTGGCGACATAAGTAAGTATTTACTTATAATATCAGCAGCCTCTTGCCTATCTATATTACCATTCAAATAAGCACGAGCAGCTTCGTTACGCGCATAATTAAGTTGCCCGCGAATGGTTTGAATTTCATAGTATAAATCTGCTTCGTCTGAGTTAATGCCTGCAAGCGGAAACAACACTTCTTTTTCATATTCGATACGCGAAGCACCCACAAACGCCACATCAATACCGTAGTTTGCACTGCCTTCAGCAATTAAAGACTGAGGGGAGAACAGCGGGTACACACTAAACTCAACCCAACCTTTGTCTTTAGCTAAGTTTTGTTCAAGCAATAAATTAAATACGTGGTGCCCGGGGTAACCTTCGTGGGCGGCAAGGTCGACCACTCGATTAATAAAAATAGGAAAATCGGTATTTATTTGAATTAAGCTTTGCGCATTACCTTGATAATAGTTGTAGCCGCTCCACGCTTTGTCTTTAACATACTCCAACACAAAGTTTTCGTTTTCGGGTAAAGGCATATTGGCTAGCGTACGTTGTCTTGCTTCATCAATAGCAGTTTGAAACACTTCATCTAGCTTATTTTCTGGTATTTGGAATTTGCTTTCATAAGCGTTGAATCGCTGGGTTAAACTGCCTTCGCCTGGCACTTTTTCGTCTAGTTGGGCAAGTAAGTCGTCAAAATAAGACAATTCAAAATTTGGGGGTTCTGCGTCATATAAAAGCTTAGCTTCTTCGTCGAAGCTATATTCGATGCCGCCAATCATATTTATTTTGGTCGAAATAGCGATGAGTTGCTTGCTAAGCATATTATGCCTAGCCTGCTCTAAGGCACTTAAATTAGACATGTCTAAAGAAGATACTTGTGAGGTCAAAGTAGATGCTTTTTCTGATAGCGATGCTAGTGGAAACTGCTCTTGTTTTTCGCCAACAGCATCACGCCATTCTTGCGGGCCGTAATAAGCGTCTACTACATCACCATCATAAAGCCCCACCTCTAATATCAGCTTAACGTAATCTGTCGCAATCTCGTTCATGGTGAGCACAATGTCTTGCTGCTGGTCTTCTTGCTGTTCTATTTCAGGCGCTTGTTCAGGCGCTTGTTCAGGCGCTTG
>CAZXTD010000012.1:37863-47382 GCA_964643575.1 uncultured Glaciecola sp.
TTCAGGCGCTTGTTCAGGCGCTTGTTCAGGCGCTTGGGTGCATGAAAATATCAAGCATATGCTTAAAAAAAAGAATAGGTTTTTCATTTGATAGTCTTCTCGCTATTTAAACCACATTAGTAGCCTAGAGTTGATGCTGCTCGGTTAAGCACAAACCGCGTTATCCCATCGAAGGACAGGGAACTTCGCGGAAATAACGATATTTAGCTTAATCTAACAGCATTAGGCTTAGAGTAATATAAGAGGCTTGGTTAATAAACACCGATTTAGTAATCCAACTCTAAATGCCAAAGCAAGCCAGCTTTTTGAGTTTTACGCAATACATCTTTATATTCCAGCAGCTCAACAATCAGGTTGGTATTTAAAAAATCAGGTGATAAGGTTTGCAGCGCAGTTATTAATGTCTCAACCCATTTAATACCTTGTTCTGGGTCAAACCAAACTTCATCTTGTTCAGGGGCATCGCTGATGTTGTCGTCGTTCTCGAGAGGTTCTTGTTCATCGATGCCGGTGTTTGAAAACGTGTCGCTTTGATCAAAAGCACTGGTGTGCTCAGCGTCATCTTCCATGGCAAAGTCTTCATTGATGCCGTCTTCTAAAAACTCTGAAAAGTCTTGATGGAGGTAAAAATCGAGCGGTTTGATATTGTTTGAAATACAAAACTGATTCAACTTCTCAGCTAACTGCGCAATAAGTTTGCCACTAACATAGGTATCAAAATCGACGTCGTCATTTACAATAATATAGTATGCAGCACTCACTTTTGAGCTCCTTTACCCCGATTGTTCTTGGTCCTCTTTCACCGAAAACCAGCAAATAGCCGAAATTGCTAAACACACGCCGCAAACAACAAACAGCATGTTTTTATCTTCAACTTGAGTCATAAATTTACCAATGCCCAAGCTAGACACAAGCTGCGGCAACACAACCGATAAATTAAACAAACCCATATATAAGCCCATTTTAGCAGGATTTACTTTGAGTGACATAATAGCAAAGGGCAAGCTTATAGTAGCGGCCCAGCCTATTCCCAAAAAGCCCATCATAATATAGATAGAAACTGTACTTGAGCCCAGCTGAGACAATGCTAAATAAGCAATTGCCATTGTGACAATACAATAAGTATGCAGCTTAACTCGGCCTATTCTTTTGGCTAGAGGCTCTAGCAGCAGCGCAGGCAGTATGGCCGCAACAAGGTTGAGCACTAAAAAGCTTGCCGAAATAACTTGCCCAGTTTCGGTATCGTTTAGCTCAGGGTGGTTTTGATTCACAAAGCCAATCACATAAATAAACATCGATTGCACGCCCAACCAAGTGAACGAGTGAGCTGCAAGCACCTTTTTAAAGCCCACCTCGCTGGTGCCATCGGGCTTAGGTGTGTCTTTTGCAATAAGTGACTGGGCAATAAAGCCTAGAGTAATTAATACACATATACCTTCAACCCAATAGTGAGTCACCTCAACATTTAATAAACGCAGTGCAAACGCATAAACTGAGTAGATTAAAAAGCCCCAAAGCGGCTGGATAACCATGAGGCCTCTTAAAAATCCTATTTTTTGGTTAGCGATGTTGGGCGACGTATCACCCAAGTGAGCCGGCTCTTTGATAAAAAACGGCGGAATAACCGACATCACCAAAACCAACCCCACGCCAATATAAATTAAAGCAAAGTTATTCCAAAAGGTACCAATTACGTAGGCTAACACCCCAAACGAACCTGACACCGTTTGCATCCAAGTGTAACCTTTGGTGCGCTCATGGCCTTTAGGAGTAACATCCGCAATCACTGACCGCGTAGGGTTAAAACTGATGTTAATAGACAGGTCTAGTACAAGGGCAATAAGCACAGCTACACCCAAAATACCTTCAAGGCCCATGCCCTCGGAGATAACACCAATATTGGGTAAAGCTAAAAGGCTTAGGGCTGCAAGCGTTCCGCCAATAAGTATAAACGGGCGACGGCGGCCATTCCAAAACCAAACATTATCGCTAATAGCGCCTATTATCACTTGGCCCAATATGCCAGCTATAGGCCCCGCGGCCCAAACAAAGCCAACATCGTGCAAGTCTAAACCGTATTGAGTGGTCAACAACCAGCTTAATGCCGCTATTTGTACCGATAAGGCAAAGCCCATTGCGCTGGCGGGTAAGCTTAGTAAAGCATAAAAGCGTTTTGAAAGGTTTTCTTGAATGGCTAACATTACTCACTCATTTAAGGTTACAAGTCTTTTTATTAACAAGATTGTAACCTAATTCGAGCAAAAGTCGCGCAAACATACGTATGCAGTGTCATCCTGATTAATTCTGCCATTCGTATTTGTTATTTGCATGCGAAAGCAAAGCTAGCATGGCTATTTAAAACTAGCATAACTAGTGGAATTTTGAGAGTCCTTGTTTTAGCTCACTCACTTTTGAACGCAGGTCGATGCAGCACTGATTTGTACTTCCTGCACTTGCCGCTAGGTTCTCAGAAGTACTCGCTAATGAGTGGGTCGACTTAGAAATTTCCACCGAAGCTTGCGACTGTTCTTTTATGGCATTTGCAACGCTAAGCATATTTTCACTTACCGCAGAAATATTGTCGTTAACTTGATCAATAATACTTTTTGCGTCATCCGATGAGCGTGACACGCTAACTGACTTCTCTAAACAGCTATTCATTTTGAGTACAGAAGCGTTAGAAAGCGAAATTAAACCAGAGGTGATATCGCTAATTTGTTCAGTATTCTCTTTAGTGCGCATTGCAAGCTGTCTGACTTCGTCTGCAACTACCGCAAATCCTCTTCCATGTTCTCCAGCTCTGGCCGACTCTATAGCTGCATTAAGTGCAAGCAAGTTTGTTTGCTCTGATATCGCTTTAATTGAACTCATAAAGCTTTCTATTTGTTGGCATTTTTCAGATAGCTGTTCAATTTCACCAGAGGTTTCGCCTAGGTCTTTTTGGAGTGCCTTTTGCTCTATATTAGAACTCACAACAACGTCTTGAGCTTTTAAACTCGATACGTTCGCATCGCTGCTTAAGCTAGTCACTTTGTTGGCCCTGTTAGAAACATCTTCGTTATTAACCGACATTTCTTCAGTGGCCGCAGATATAGTAGACACTTGTCCGGTCGTATCAATGCTCGCTTGCTTAACATGTTTAGTCAGCTCTTCTACTTCATCACTCACGGCAGAAATGCCTAGAGCAACACTTTTTGTTTGGTCAATAAACGCAGAAAACGCACCAATTAACTTATTAAACTCTTGTGAGGCTTTCACATCTGTTATTGTCCTAACGCTCAAATCAAAGCCTCCGTCAGGCTTCATAATTTTATGGACCGCATTTGATAACTCCAAGGAAGACATAGCTTCTCGGCGTGATTGAACGCTAATGAGACTCAAAATAGCACCTTCAGCAACTGCGAAGAACGCGTGAATAAGAAGAATGTAAAACGTAAGATATTGCGCTTCAAAAATAAATACATTGCCACCGCTAACCTGTATTGTATAAAAACCAAAATGATGAACAGCAACTACGACGACGCTTGAAACAACAACTTTCCAGTCTCTGTATACAGTTGTAATTGCCATCACAACAAAAATTTCAAAATGCATAAAGGTTGCTCCAGCAGCCTGTTGAATATGCAAAGCAGCAAATAACTGAGACGCAATAACCGCTGTATGTCGGGTGAGGGTGTTGTTTTTAGCGAAAGCAAGCATCGACAAAGGCAAAGCCAGAATTATAAGTCCAGCCAAAAAGCCCAAACCGAGTGAATCAGTCAGAAAGCCAATAACAAGCGTCATCAACATTTGAAAGATTAAGACGCCTCTATAGATGGTATTGCCTTTTTCGTGCCAAGGTAAATTCATTTTATTGTCTCAGTGATGTGTTTCTTAGTATTACAGGGACTTAAGAAGGCCTCAATAAAGGAAGCGCGTTCTAAGTTCAACTCAGATAAGAGGTTTATCGACCGAACTGTATGATTCTAGAGCTTAAAGCCGTAAATATTAATTTCTATTAATGTAAGTATTTATAAGTCTGGAATGATTAGTTAATTGAAACTTGAATGTGAAATGTCGTCGCAAAAAAGATGCGTTTCAAAACATTAACATGACATAGGTCAATACTATTTAAAGGCACGTGAATAATACTAGAGGTGAAGATTCAATTGATTCCAATACACAACACCCAAACCGATTGAGGGCACGATATGTCATTAGAAAAACATAGTTTAGTCAAAGAATTCCCAGAACATCAACATACCATTCGTCATTTAAAAATGAACGATATGCATTTTGCCAAAATGTTTGATGAATATCATGATATTGATCATGAAGTTTTTAGCCTTGAGTCGGGCAAAGGCGCAAGCTCGGATGAATATCTAGAAACGCAAAAACTTAGGCGTGTTCAATTGAAAGACACTCTTTTTGCTTTAGTTAAAAAAGAAGAGCTGAGTCAATAACACTGCGCTTGGCAGAACTTCAAAGGTTCTGCCAAATGCTCGTTTTCATCTGTAACTTACCCCACCTTTGCGCGCTACTACCACTTTTAAACACCACATATCTGTAGGTGATCTGATTTACTTTTAGCACCAATCTATATATGCAAAATTATTAGAACATAAATCCAATCGACTAAGATCTTGGTTTATAGCCCAGTTACACCTCCGTTTTCTTCTCAAAAATTTTATCTTGACAAAGTTACTGTGCATCACATAGTATTAATACTGTGTGATAAACAGTATGCGTTACACAGTACTTTCTAAATATTATTAACACACAAATTGTGAAATAGGAAAAGCAAAATGAGTGAACAGCGGATCCATAAACTAAGGCTAGAGTTACGCCGCGGCGTGCTCATTATGAGTGTTTTAGCATCGAGCAAAGAGCCACAGTATGGCTACTCTTTGCGCAAGCATTTAAGCGAGGCCGGTATCGAAATAGATGAAGGCACACTTTACCCCTTAATAAGACGCCTCGCCGACCAAGAACTGCTCGACAGTGAATGGAAAAATACCGACGGACGAGAACGCCGATATTACAAGATAAGCGCAAAAGGAAGTGAAGTCCTTGAGCAGCTCACACAAGATTGGCTGCAACTAAACAAAAGCATTTCAGCATTATTGGAGAACGTATAATGAATCTCTTAGATAGATACATATTGGCAGTTGAGCAAGCCTTACCCGAAGACAAAAAGTCAGAAATTAGTCGCGAATTAAGAGCAAATTTGCAAGATGAGATTGATGCTTTCATCGACCAGTCTGAAACAGAAATACCGCAAGAAGACGCGGTTGCCCAAGTGTTAAAAAAATATGGGCACCCTCAATTGACCGCGCGGACATTTTTTACAGAACCGCCGTTGGTTTCGGGCTTTGATATGCCCTTATATAAAAGAGTCTTATCTCACGGCGCGGCAGCTCTATTTGTTTATGCTTTACTACGAACGGTAGTGAGCATGCTGCAAGACGAATCAATTAACCCTTTTAGGCTCATATTTCAGAGTATAGGCGTTTTTATTGATGGTTTAGCTTGGTTGTTTTTAGCACTCACCGTCGCCTTCTACTACATAGGAAAATCCTATAATTTGAGTCAGTGGCAATACGGCAAGTGGACCATAGACTCGCTTCCTAATGGCCCGCTGCTGAAAATAAAAACCTCAGATACTATCACCGATTTAATCAGCAATAGTTTTATCCTGCTTATACTATGGACACCATTGTGGATGAGTGACGCGATATACCAGCAGCAGGTGTTGGCGCTTGCACCCTCTGCCGAATATTGGCGAATTATACTAACGGTGCTGTGCGTACAATCATTACTTCAAGCTTTATATCGTTTCACTCAGAGCTACTGGGATAAGCGAACCTGCCTAGCATATTTAGGCGACCTCTTGCTGTTTGCATTTGCGAATTTGTTTTTAGCGATGACGGACCCAGTTCTGTTGCTTAATCCAGAAATAGAGTTAAACGCTAATGCAATCTCGAGGATATTGGAAAATATATCTCAATCAACACAATATGTGTTCTTTTCAATATCATTTATTTGTTTTGTGCTATCGTTTTTTCAATTTAAAAAGTACAGAAGTCTTATCAAATAAGGTATTGTTCAGGCGCAATTGCGCCTGAACATAAGTTAATTTTTGACCCAAGTGTTAATCTTCTTTGACTAAAATAACCTTGCGATGCGGGAAAGGTATCTCAATACCTGCAGCATCTAATGCTTTTTTGATTTGCTCAGGGACAGAGTACCGTATATCAAAATAGTGCTCACCCATACAAAACGGGCGTACAATAAAATCAACCGAACTATTATTAAGTTCACTAACCTCAACAAAGGGTGCTGGGTCTTTTAACACATGGGGGTGCGCAGCCAGCACGTCGTCTATTACTTTGCGAGCAGCATCTATGTTTTCATCATATGCAACGCCAAAGGTCATATCGACGCCTCTAATATTATGAAAAGAGTGGTTGGTAATTTGTTGGCCCCAAATTTCGCTATTCGGAATAATGATTTGTTGATTGTCGAAGGTTTGCAAAATAGTTGTGAACAAATCGATTTCGGTGACTTTACCAAATTGGCCTGCCGCTTCAATAAACTCGTCTACCTTGTATGGACGGAAGATAAGCAGCATAACGCCTGCCGCTAAGTTTGACATAGCGCCTTGCAAAGCAAGTCCTACCGCTAAACCTGCAGCACCAATAAGCGCGACTATTGACGTAGTTTCAACACCGAAGCGATTTAGAACCGCGATAAAAACAAACGCCAAAATAATGTAGCGTGCAATACTTCCAAAAAACCGGAAAAGCGTGTCATCCAAACTTTCATACTTTTTGCCAATCGCATGCACCGCTTTGTATGCTTTGCCAGCAATCCAAAAGCCGATGATTAAAATTAACCCAGCAAGAAGAATATTGGTTGCCCAAGCAATTGCGCCAGGCAGGTATTCGTTTATATCAAAATTTTGTATCATTTCGTTCATTGTGAAGCACTCCTTTGTTTATCGTTTTTGTTCTCTGTGGGTGGGAACTTAGTCAACATTTTGATGTAAGTAATACAACATACCCGCCAAAGAATATATCAGAAAAAATGCATTTATTTGAATATATATGATTGTTAGAACTTCATTGTTCTTCTTATCTCCTAGACTTCGACATTAAAGTAAAATAAAGCCTCGCTTTTTCAGACGAACACCTTCGATTTAATCTGCTTTTTTTGAGGGTGGCCGTCAATTATTGTATAGCATAGGGAGAGTGGACCTAAGGACATGGTTCAAAGTTGTCACATTCTAGATGGAGTGTAGTGTTATGCGCGAAAAAAATTTGCGTCTCTGGTCATTTTTTAAAAAGGTCTTTAGTATCTTTTTATCAGTCATTTTTATTTTTTATATTATCGATGAAACTGGCCTTAATTTTGGCTTTTCAAACGCGATACCTTTTGTTGGTGAGCCCTTTCATTTTGCATTTTCAGTAGTGTATTTCTCTCTGTTCTTTTGTTGTTTAACCTTATGTGAGAAAACATTCAACACGCTAGAAGCATTCATTATTGGGGTGTTTAAACAAAAAACGATTAATGCTGAACAAAAGGAAATTGGCAAATGAATACACAAGAAGTCGATCACAAAATCTACCGTAGGCAGACTGAAAACGGACGTGCAAAAATTGACCTTATCATATTAAAAGAAAGCATTAGCTTAAAACAAAAACTTCTATTTCATTGGCAATACAACTTAAACAAAATTCAAAAGTACCTGCTATGCTCATCACTTTTACTAATAGTAGTTGTTTACTTTTTTGGCTTTACCTTCTTTGGTTTTGATACCGAGTTTTTTATCATTTTGCATTGGATTTGTGCGTTTTACTTTTTAGCAGTATCAGCTAAAAATATTGTCATTAATTTTCATGTGGGCGACCCATACGAAATACTCCAATTTGAAGGAAACAAGCTCCGTATTGGCAACCATTTATTTGATGCCGCCAAGATTAACACTGTCGCCATAAGCCAAGACGAATCAAAAGCCTATTTCTCGCTACCCGACTGCGATAATCTTGAATTAAAGCCTGTATTTAGCTTTGATAAAGGATATTATTTGTCGGTAGTAAACTACATCAAACATGGTTTACCTAAAGCAACAATTATCGAATAGTAAAGAGCACCACTTTTATGGATTTTACCACCGCCCAATGGCTTACTTTTATATGTTTTGGTATCGGCCTTTTCATTTTTGGGCACCTCGCCCGCAAATACGACCGAGACTTGCAGCAACGCATTGCAAATAAGTACCCAGATGAATGGAAGCGCGTAAACGTCACAAAAATGGGCATGAAAGGCGATGTTATGCGCGCTTCACTAATAGATGAATCAATCAAAAATGGCGTATTGAAAGAACAAGCGGACGACGAAACAATTAGCTTACATAAGCGCTCAAAGCTGTTCAGGCTGTTGAGCCCAGCTTGTCTCGTAGCCGCAACTATTATTGTTGTAGGTATTCTTTAATTCGTTATGTTCAAGTTGAAATCGATCGAAGGTGGATTTTGGCAAAATAGATTGGACTTCAAGGAATAAAATGAAAGCTAAGATTGCTAGTTTGCTCCAGCTATAAGCCGTGCATCAGCTAATTAAAGAAGGCGAATACGATAGAGCACAAGAACTCATCTGTGACTCAGAATAAATTTGAGCAACAATTTGAAAATTCGCCTTGAGGGGAAACTTGTTTGTAACAAACCAGTAAACCGAACATATTGTTTTTGCGCCTTGGCAGCTTTTTATTAAGACAGAACAATAGGTTATAGATGGATTCGACACAAGAACGGTGGCAAATCACTTTAGTCACAGACATTTTTGGTAAAACGCCTGCTTTGGTGAAACTAGCAGAAGAACTTGACGCAAAGCTAATCGTCGACCCATATGACGGAGTAGACATGGCTTTTGAAAGTGAAGCACATGCGTATTCTTATTTTTCAGATAATGTCGGAATTGAAGGCTACTCGAGCATATTGCTAGATACGATGGGTTCAACTTCTAGTGTGAGTACTTTGATTGGGTTTAGTGTTGGCGCTTCTGTAATCTGGAAGTTATCTGAAAGGCTGGGGCTTAAGAATGTTAATCGTGCAATTTGTTACTATGGATCTCAAATTAGGCACTTTAAAGAAGTGAACCCTCTCTTTAAAATAGACTTGGTCTTTCCTAAACATGAATCTCATTTTGACGTTTTGGCACTACAAGATGAACTCTCAAAAACGAAAAATGTGAACATTTCGCAAGTAAATTATTTGCATGGTTTCATGAATTTACATTCTAATAATTACAATCAAGCCGCTTATAATAAACAACTAGATTGGTTGAAAGGTTTATGAGCACGCAATTTAAAAGGCGTTCACAAAATTATGCTAGAACTACGTAAATCGTGTGAAAACTGCAACTGTGAATTATTGCCCAATAATACCGACGCAATGATTTGCAGCTATGAGTGTACATTTTGTAAATCGTGCGTTGATACGGTCTTGTTTAACGTATGCCCAAATTGTGGTGGAGGCTTTTGTA
>CAZXTD010000013.1:0-23409 GCA_964643575.1 uncultured Glaciecola sp.
GCTTGGGCATGCACTGCGTCAGGTGTTTGATGAAACCCTCCCACCGCAGACGTTTCCTTGCTATGTTTTGTATTTGCAAGTACCGCCCGAACAGTTAGATGTAAACGTTCACCCAGCTAAGCATGAGGTGCGGTTTCATCAGTCTCGCAAAGTGCACGACTTAGTCTTTAAAGCGGTGAATGATGCAATATCATCAGACTTACTTGCGGGTGATGAGCAATCGAACGTAACAAATGAGCCCCTTAATCATGGGTATATTCAGCCGCTTAAAAGCACAGAAGAACAAGCCAACTACTCTCAAGCATCTAGCTTAACTGGATTGCGCTCTACCAGCAGGCAAGCTTTCAATTATTATGACGCCGACAAGCCATCAAGAGCGCAAGTTAATGCAGCGCATCAATTATACCAAGGCAAGCAAACAGATACGCTTAATGTAAAGCAGCAAAATGATGCAAACACGAGCGATACCTTGTCGTTAAATGCATCCAGTTTTGTGCTCGCGGGTCAATATATTGCTATTAGTGGGAATGATGAATCAAACAAGGAAGCTGCTGCTCTTAATGTGTTGCCCGTAATGGATATTGTCCAAGCGCTTGTTAGCGCCCGCATTGATAAATCAACAGTCAGTCAAGCTTTGCTGATGCCGGTGTCGGTACAAATGGAGCAGAGCACGCTTGCAACAATCGACTCTGAAAGTAAAGCTTTGTCGAATACTGACGTTAATCAACAGAATGATTTTTTAAGTCAGTATCACTTTGATTGTACTAAGGTAAGCAATCGCCTTATTTTGAAAAAAGTCCCTTCAGAACTTCGTCAATTGCCTTGGGCTGTGATGTTTGTGCAGATTTCACATGACTTGATAACTTGTAAAACTAAGATAGAACTCGAACAAATATTGAGCGTAGCTTGGTTTAATTATTGTCAAATAGAGACCAGTGTCGTTCAAGCTTGGTTGGTTGAGCTAGGTTCAGACAAAGTCTCGACAATAATCAAAGACAAAGCAAAGACGATGAACATTGAAAAGTGGATGCAAGAAGCATGAGTAGCTTGCCTCGTGTACTTTGCATAATGGGACCTACCGCCTCTGGCAAAACGGCCTTGGCAATACAAGCGGCTAAAGAGTTGCACGGCGAAGTGGTGAGTGTAGATTCTGCGCTAATTTATCAGGACATGGATATTGGTACTGCCAAACCAAGCTTTGAAGAAAAAGACGGTATTGAGCACCACCTAATTGATATACTGAGTCCTGAATTGAGCTACAGTGTGGGCGACTTTGTTAAAGACGCGCAAGAATCTATTGACGCTATACTGGCTAGAGGCAAAGTGCCAATTTTAGCAGGTGGCACGATGATGTACTTTAATGCGCTTATAAACGGTATTAACCAGCTACCTGCCAGCAACGAAAGACTACGACAACAAATTCAAACGCAAATTGCCGAGAAGGGCCTTGATGCGGTGCATCAGCAGTTGCAAGCCATTGACCCAGATAGCGCGCAGCGTATACACCCAAACGATCCTCAGCGCATAACGCGTGCTTTAGAGGTGTTTTTATCAAGCGGCAAAACGCTACACTATTGGCAAGCACAAGATAAAATAAAGCTTCCTTATGATTTTGTGCAATTTAGCATTATGCCAGCCGAGCGAGCTCAACTTCATAAAAACATCGCGTTAAGATTTGACCAGATGTTAGCGCAAGGATTTGTTGATGAGGTAAGGCAGCTATGCCAAAAATATACCTTACACCCTGATATGTCGTCTCTAAGAAGTGTTGGTTATCGTCAGGTATGGCAATATTTACAAGGGGAGGTTACCGAAGCTGACATGCGCGAAAAAGGGATTATTGCTACTCGCCAATTGGCTAAGCGGCAAGTAACTTGGCTGAGGGGGTGGCAAGATGCACACACGCTAGAAACGGGAAAACCTGATAATTTAGACACACTTGTAGAAAAATTGTGTGCAACCTAAGTGATTATTGTATACACTAAAAAAAGTCATGTTGAACCATCACAAAATAAAATAATAAGGATGACTAATGGCGAAAGGTCAGTCACTACAAGACCCATTTTTAAACGCACTTAGGAAAGAACGTATACCTGTTGCCATATACCTAGTAAATGGTATCAAGCTGCAGGGACAAGTAGAGTCTTTCGATCAGTTTGTTGTATTGTTGAAAAACACGGTAAGTCAAATGGTGTATAAGCACGCTATTTCTACCGTTGTGCCCTCGCGAGCGATTAGCATGCCAACAAACCACCCCGACGAAGACTCGCAAGACTAGTAAATTTGGAGTAACTATTTGTTTGAGCGTTATGAATCCGGCGAACAGGCCGTTTTAGTCCATGTTGATTTTTCAGACGAGCAAAACAAAGAAGATATAGACGAATTACAAATGCTGGTGTCGTCTGCGGGCGTTAACAACGCTGGTATTGTCACCGCATCTAGAACTGCGCCTCAAGCAAAGTACTTTGTTGGTAGCGGTAAGGCCGAAGAAATAGCCGAAACTGTTGCCGCACTGGGCGCGGATGTCGTTATATTCAACCATGCTCTGTCTCCTTCCCAAGAACGTAACCTAGAGAAAATTTGCAAGTGCCGAGTGCTCGACCGCACCACGCTTATTCTTGATATATTTGCTCAGCGAGCACGTACCCACGAGGGCAAGATGCAAGTCGAGCTGGCGCAGCTTCGCCATATGTCGACACGCTTGATTAGAGGCTGGACTCACCTTGAACGTCAAAAAGGCGGAATTGGATTGCGAGGCCCGGGTGAAACGCAGTTAGAAACTGACCGCCGTTTGTTGCGGGGTCGAATTAAGGCCATATTAAAACGTCTTGAACGCGTGCAAAAGCAACGTGAACAAGGGCGGCGCTCACGCAAGCGCGCCGAAATACCTACTTTGTCCCTAGTTGGTTATACAAATGCGGGTAAGTCGACCTTATTTAATATGATAACCGACGCAGGTGTTTATGCAGCCGACCAATTATTTGCAACGCTCGACCCAACCCTACGAAAAATAGAACTTGCCGAAGTAGGGCAAGCCATACTGGCTGACACTGTAGGTTTTATTCGTCATTTGCCTCACGATTTAGTGGCTGCATTTAAAGCCACTCTTCAAGAAACACAAGAAGCCACTTTGCTGTTACACGTTGTCGATTATTCTGACGAGCAGTATGGTGAAAACATGGCTCAGGTAAACGAGGTGCTCGACGAAATCGAAGCCAGTGAAGTCCCTCAGCTTATTATCTGTAATAAAATAGATAGGTTAGAAGGCGTCAGCCCGAAGATAGACCGGGATGATGAAGGCCGACCTATTCGGGTTTGGTTGTCGGCTCAGCAAGGTAAGGGCGTTGATTTATTAAAGATTGCCCTCACTGAATGTTTAAGAAAAGAAATGGTTCACTACCAACTCAGTGTCCCAGCATCTGATGGAAAAATTAGAGGCATGCTTTACGAGCTTAATTGTATCAACAAGCAAGGATACTCTGAATCGGGCGAGTGGCTTGTGGATATAACGATGTTAGCGTCTGACTGGCATCGTTTGGATAAAAAAGTCGACCACAGATTGAGCGAATATATTCAGTGATGAGCTTTGTTTGTTCAGAAGGTTGCGCAATCGATTTTATAGCAGTGCTTTGAATAAATAAGCCAAGTTGAAATGGGTGGTAACAATTAATTACAAACTATATTTTAAACTTGCAAAACTATTAGTGCACTGAACCAGTATATAATTAGTAGATTTTTATAGAACGCTTATAGTTACTATCAATGGTAACGACTAAGATTTTTAACTTTCGGAGTAAATGTATGGCTTGGAATGAGCCGGGTGGTAATAAAAACGACCCTTGGAAAAATCGTGGTGGCAAAGAGCAAGGTCCACCCGATATCGATGATGTACTTAAAAACCTTTTTGGCAAATTTGGTAAAGGCGGTAATGCTGGAGACGGCGGAAGTGCTGGCCCTAGCCTCACGGGCAAAATGATTGGTATTGTACTCGTACTTGCCCTAATCATTTATTTCTTAAGTGGCATCTACACAGTGAAAGAAGCTGAGCGAGGCGTAGTATTACGTTTTGGAGAGTTCCATTCGCTGGCTGAACCGGGCCTACAATGGCGACTACGATTTATAGATGTTGTTATTCCGGTTAACATTCAAAGCATTCGAAGCCAAGCCTCTCGCGGAAGTATGTTAACTGAAGACGAGAACGTCGTTGGCGTTGAAATGGAAGTGCAATACCGAGTGACGAATCCTCAGCAATGGATTTTTGCAGTGGTTGACCCAGAAAAGAGTATTAGCCAAGCATTTGATAGTGCAATTAGATACGTGGTGGGTCATTCTCGCATGGATGATGTGCTTACCGCAGGTAAAGAAGTGGCGCGTCAGCGTGTACTAGAAGAGCTTCAGGCCATTTTAGAACCCTACAATATGGGCGTTGATATAATAGACCTCAACTTTACTAACGCTCGCCCGCCTGAAGAAGTTCGCGACGCTTTTGACGATGCAATTGCAGCGCAAGAAGATGAAGAACGTTTTATTCGTGAAGCCGAAGCATATGCTCGTGAAATAGAGCCGCGAGCTAGAGCACAGGTCAACCGAATGAACGAAGAAGCGCAAGCCTATAAAGAGCGTTCCATTTTGGAAGCACAAGGTGAAGTAGCTCGTTTCGAAGAATTGCTTCCGCAATTTGAGGCCGCGCCTGAGGTAACCAGGCAACGTATTTATTTAGAAACGATGGAAGCTGTTTTCGCAAACACGACCAAAGTAATGATCGATACTGAAGGTGGTGGCAACATGATGTACTTGCCGCTCGACAAAATTATGGAGCGTCAAAACAGCCAACAAAATAACCGCAGCTTGAACAACACCTTACAAGGTTTGCAAAATCAAGGGGCCGACTTGCAAAGCCAGTTGCCACAAGTGCCAATTACACGCACGAATACTGGTCGTCAGGGGAGAAACTAAAGCATGAAAAATATATCAGCGATAATCGTCGTATTGCTAGCATTGATTGGGTACGGTTGCATCTTTGTTGTTAGTGAAGGCACTCGTGCAATAAAAATTACCTTTGGTAAAGTAGCGGCAGAGCCTGACGGCACCGCAACTGTTTATGACCCTGGTTTGCACTTTAAATTTCCGATATTTGACCGAATCCAGCGTCTGGACGCACGAATTCAAACCTTGGATGAGCAAGCCGACCGTTTTGTCACCAGCGAAAAAGAAGATTTGATTGTTGACTCTTACGTTAAGTGGAAAATCGAAGATTTTGGTCGCTACTATTTGTCTACAGGCGGTAATAAGCTTCAAGCAGAAACACTGCTCAAACAGAAAGTCAATAATGGCCTGCGTTCTGAGTTTGGTACGCGTACCATTCAACAAATCGTTTCGGGTGAGCGAAGTGAGTTAATGGACTCAGCTATGAGCCAAGCATCTGACGGCTCTGATGAGCTCGGTATTTCAATTGTTGATGTACGAGTCAAGCAAATAAACTTACCCACTGAAATTAGTAACTCAATCTTTAACCGCATGCGTGCTGAGCGTGCTGCAGCGGCAAGAGAGTATCGTTCAGAAGGTAAAGAGCAGGGCGAAATCATCAAAGCAAATATTGATGCTCGCGTTGAAGTAATGCTAGCTGACGCGGAGCGTAATGCTAGACAGCTTCGCGGTGAAGGTGATGCACAGGCGGCTCAAATATACGCACAAACCTTTAATAAAAACGCAGAGTTTTATAGCTTCCTTCGCAGTATGGATGCTTATCGCGCTAGCTTTAGCGATAAACAAGATGTGTTAGTGATTGAGCCTGACAGCGACTTTTTCCGCTATTTGAATAATAGTTCAGGCGTCAGGTAATACTCACGTGAATCAGAAAACGGCGTTTATTTCTTATAAACGCCGTTTTTTTTGCCCATTATTTAATGGGTAGCTAACTAATATATGACCTCAATGCTTTTTTGTTGATAACAATCGCTCAAACTCGTTTACAGGAAGAGGTCGGGATAATAAGTAACCTTGTCCAAAGTTGCACTTATGGGTCAACAAGAAATCTTGCTGAGCGTCAGTCTCGATTCCTTCGGCTACAATGCCTAAATTCAAGTTTTCAGCAAGCGATATAATAGCGTTCACAATTGCCTTGTCATTTTCATTGTCTATGTCTGTGACATCTTTAATGAACGATCTATCGATTTTAAGGGTATCGATTGGAAGGTGTTTTAAATAGGCCAAAGAGCAGTAACCCGTGCCAAAATCATCGACAGAAATACTTAGCCCCTTGCGTTTAAGGTCATGTAGAAAAGCACTAACCTTTCCATAGTTATTGATAAGAACGCCTTCGGTTACCTCTAGCTCAAGCAGGCGAGTATCAACGTTCATCATTTCAATATTTGCTCCAATGAAGCCAATGAGTCCTGTGTCATGTATCTGCTTGGGTGAAAAATTGATACTAATAGGAATTTCTACATTTATGCTTTGAAGTTGCTTTACAATTTCGCAAGCCCTGCAAATTACCCAGCGGCCAATGATATTAATTAATTCGCTCGACTCGGCAATAGGAATAAACTCATCAGGCATGATGATTTCGTCATTAAAGTTCCATCTTAGTAGCGCTTCTGCTTTAATGATTTTATCTGTTTTTATTTCGTAAATGGGTTGAAGATAAAGTTCTAGCTCATTTCTATCGATAGCGAGCCTAAGCGCTTTTTCCAATAGATGGCGCCGGTTTGCAGCCTTCTTTATATCATTACTATAAAACTGTATTGGATTATTAACATCTGCTTGATTAGCTTTAGCGAATGATAATGCAAGGTCTGCAGCTACTAGCAATTCCTCTGCATTGGATGCGTCTTTAGGATATTCGGTTACTCCTATTTTTATCGCGAGTTCGCTGTAAGTACTTTTGCTGGTAGTAAATGAAAGATTGCATTGTTCATTCAGCCTTTTTGCTAAAGCATATGTGTCTTCTTCAAATGAAGTGTTTTGTGTGCTTAACAATGAATCATTTCGCTTACGTATAACCATAAACTCATCGGCACCCATACGCGTAATAAAATCGCCTTCGTTAAGCTCGTTTCTAAGTCGAATTGCGACTTGTTTTAATAAATTATCACCTTCTAAATAGCCATGAAGCTCATTCGTATTTTTGAAATTGACGATGTCGACACTGAGCAAATAGAACGGCTCTTGGTTAGTAGTGCAGCTTTGCAGTGTTTGCCAAAAATACTGCCTATTGGGAAGGCCTGTAAGAGGGTCGTGTAAAGCGAGTTCTTCATTGGTTTGCAAAAGGTGCTTGATACGTGTTTGGTCGTTAAAACTGACGATCCAAAACTTGACTTGGCCTGTGTCACCCAATACTGGATTTATATTAAGTTTAAGCCACCTGCTAGCGATAGGTGGCGTATGCCAATATACTTCGCCTGTCCAATGCTTGTTTGATGAAAAAATAGATTTTTCGGGATACTGGCGTTCAATCAAATCGACGACAATATTAAATATCGAGTCTTGATCTTTGCTTTGCGCTAAATCGAAAATATCGAACGCAGCGGGGTTAACCTCTTGTACAAACAGCTTTTCGTCGGTAATGATGACACCAATATTAGCGTAACGAATCGCTTCGTGAAGAGGCAAACGAGACTCACTTTGGGCATTGTCTAAAAGAATAGCGCGTAAGCGCTCACTCAAATAGTCGTGCCTTTCGATAACTTCGTCGTTGCTGATAGCTAGTTCTCGAGCAATTTGCAGGGTTTGCTTTCGCTCATGATATATCTGCTCAGCGTTTTTGATTATTAAATAGGAGTCTTCTTCATGCACTGCTGCGAAAGCCTCTAGATAAATAACTTCGTCACCATATTGCTCAGTCCATATACCGCTTTTTACTTGTCCTTCGTGATTTTCATTCCAAAATTCTTCTGCGTCGAGTAAGAAATCGCTTAGAAAAAGAGATGCATCTTCAATAAGTATCGTCTTTTCTTTTTGGGCCGTGGGGAGAAGTTTAATTAACCAAGCTTGTGCGCCATCTAGTAAGCGAAATTGAGATTTGTTTTCGCGTAATAATACGGCACAGTCAACAATGCCAAGTGCTTTCAGAATTGATATGTCCATATCTTATTAATGCCCTAGTATGGTTTGCCGCCCTCATTACTAAAGTGCTTGTCGCTTATTGAGCTATCGAGACTAATCTCGCTAATGACTCAAACATGTTCTCTACATTTTGCCCAGTTTTAGCACTTGTGTATCGGACGTCATTAAATTTATCGACGTGCTTTTGCAATATCTTGTTATCCCAATTCATAGAAGGCGACAAATCAGTTTTATTAATCGCTAATACTACCGGTACGTCAGTTTCTTTTCTGCAGAGGCTAAAAATTTCCATTGCCTCGCCTAATGAACTAAATCGAGTTTGGTCGACAACTATTATAAGTGCAGCACACCCTCTTAAATATTTTGGGTTAAATCCACAATACTTATCGATACCTTCTAAATCCCAAATCAACATTTGTACTGGAGTAAAGCTCGTACTAACGAGTTTTTTATCTATTTTTACGCCAATGGATGTGAGGTATTTTTCAGAGAAAATACCGTCTACAAATTGCTTCACTAGGCTAGTTTTGCCCACGCCTGTTGGCCCTAAAATACAAATCTTTTTTTGCAACATTTATTGTCGTTAACACTAATCTCAAATTTACTATATAGGATTGTACACCACATTTACGATGGCTTTACGGATATTTGTGCCAGCAGGCGCATCTTCAATCATACCTAAACCTGATGTCATGACGCTATCGCTTTCTATGCCTAAAGACACAAGCGCTTGTGCAACATTTTGAGCCCGTTCAATACTCAAACGCTGATTGATATCTATTGCGCCAAGTGCATCGCTAGTACCTAAAATAAGTAATTTTACATCTAACTTGTTTGCGTTGGCGTACGTTTTAAGTAATTGCAATTTGCTCGCTATTAAGCTCACTTTATTTCGTTCAGACGCATTAATTTCTGCGCTGGCTAAATCAAAATCAATTTGTAGTCGCGTGATCTCGCCTGCAATTATTGTCATTGCTTGCGCAATTGCGTCGTAGTTAGCTTGCTTATTATTGCTGACGGTAATTGCAAATTCTGTTGAGAGTTTGTCGATACCAGGAATTTGTTGTTTCGCTTGATTAAAAGCAATTACTTGCGCGCTAGATAAGATGCCCTCAACCCGGTTTGTTTCATCAATAAACTGTAATTCAGGGTATCGGCTTAATAATTTATTGAGCTTACTAAAAATGACAGGCTCATCTAAAGATAAAAACGCAATTTGCTCAACCTCCAGCCATTCTCGTTGAATATTATGATTTGCTAGCCATTCGTCGATGCTGATTGCATCAGGGTCACGAAACACTTTTGCATCTATGCTGTAAATACCTGTTACATCTGCCGAAGCTAAAACAATGCCGGAATCGTTAGGTAACGCATTAAGTCGTTGCCAAGTTTGATGAGTTTCAAAGCGTAAAAACAACCAATAGGCAAAAACAGCAAAAATAGCTGTGAATATTATTATCGCTAGCCACGGCCTTTTTGTTTTTTGCTGCTCTATCTCTTCAAAGAGTAAACACTCTTTGAGGTCATCGGTGGTCGCTAGAAACGGTGTATCATCACCGTCAAAACTTCGAAGCTCTGGCAAATATAAAGAGTGAATGTACTCTAGCGTGGTTTGCAGTTTGTCTTTGGCGGGCGGAGAAATGTTTCCACTTACAGCGGCAACCAAAAAGGCTTGTGGCCCCCGGCGTAAATAGAGGGTGTAGTCTTCAGTTTTTATTTCATCAAGGTTTTGTTCGTAAGATTCGGCCAGATTTGCGGTTTGAAAAGAATCATTTACAAAATCATTAATCGCAGTCAACATGGCTGAAATTAGCTGAGAATTGTCCGCGGCGATATTCTCGTGAGTCACCGAGTTTAAAAGTAAACCCGTCTCTTTGTGAATGAGCAGGATTTGCTCTACTTTAAACGAGTATGTTTGAGATGCGACATATTGCGAAAAACTAACCCCTGAACGCCAAGCCCTATAACGCCAACTCAAGCTTTTTAAACTTAAACTGTTTTCAATAAGTTCGTTCGTTTTTTCGATAAAATCACGGACAAATGCGGTCGCAAATTTGCGAACAAGATTGCCCACTAAAGGATATAAATGATCAACAAATTCTTTTTTGTTTCGGTTAATCGAATGCTGAACCGATTTTTCGACAATAGGCACCATGATTTTGCTTATACTATTGTCTTTAGCTTGCCTGTCGTTTAGGGCTTCGGTGATGACGTCACTGACAAGCTCTCGTGATTCATCCTTACGCTGTTGTTTTTGGTCAGCAAGCGCCTGACGATTGATGATATCGCGAAGTTTATTCAGGTCTTTTTGTGCCTGACTTAAAGCCTCAGTTTGACCTTGCGTCGTGTCTGACTCAGACATCTTCTTCAAGGTTGCTGGCCATATTTGCAAGCATTTGAGCAAGGGTCTTACGGTCGGTTTTAGAGCTTGATAACTCTTTGCTCACTTGCTCTAGTTGCGCGAGTAAGTCTTGCATACTTGTATCTATACCCGACTCGAGTTTCGCTACTTCGTTGTCGATACGCTTATGAATAAGGTCTGCATCGTCTTTTCCGGCGTTTTCTGCAAGTTCTATTTGACTCGACAGTGCGGCTTGCATTGACTGATTCGCTTCAATGAGAGTGGCTTTGTCTTCAGATTGGAGATTATTAAGCTCATCTAAACGCCCATTTAAAGCGGTATGCTGTGACTCAATACTTTGCGTTAAATCTGAAAAGCGTTGATTGATTTGGCTCTGCATCATGTCCATTTCTTCACTTAAACGCTGCTGCAATGCTTCGATTTTGGTTTCTAGCGCTTGTTTTGCTTGCCCAAAAACAATCAAACGAAGTTGTTCGAGTTCGTTAAATGATTCGTTAGATGCGCTTTCTACCGGCAAGCTTTCGCTGGTTTGCTCGGGGGTGTGCTTAGTCATGTCCATTTTCCTTATAAAACAAACCAAGTGCTTAATTGCATTTTAAGGGTATCACTTAAATATATCATTTTGTACGTAAATTGCGCAGATTAAGTCCTCTATTGGTATGAATTCAGTGCTTATTGCCTCATTTTTGTACCAAAACAACAAAGCAATGAAAAAATAGTGAATATTAGGTACTATTAACACTTAAATAACAAAGGTGTCATATTTCTTCATCAGAATGTTCATCATATAACAAGAACAGAGGTTATTTTGTCTAACAAGCAGTCTATTAACGAGCCGTCTACCAGCAATCAGGCAAGTGCAAATGACCCAAGTCAATCTGGCTGGTTTTCGCGCTTTCTGGCAACCGTAGAGTGGCTGGGTAATTTGTTACCCCACCCTATCACCCTTTTTGCGTCTTTAGCCGTGTTTATCGTTATTTTGAGCGGTATTTTAGGATACTTCGATATGAGCGTTGCAGACCCTCGCCCAGTTGGTGCTGCAGGGCGTGAGGCAGATGGCCTGATTCAGGTTATTTCTTTGCTCAATGCCGACGGTTTAAGACAAATTGTGACCGGGCTAGTCACTAATTTTACTGGTTTTGCACCCCTTGGTACTGTACTTGTCGCATTATTAGGGGTATCGCTTGCCGAACATTCAGGCTTACTCAGCACTATTATGCGTTCGATGGTTATGAATGCGTCACCTCGCAGCGTCACTATAGTGGTCGTATTTGCAGGCGTTATTTCTAACACCGCCTCTGAGCTAGGGTATGTGGTTATGATACCCCTTGCGGCTATGATTTTTCATTCATTGGGACGGCATCCTTTGGCAGGCTTAGCTGCCGCATTTGCAGGTGTTTCGGCCGGGTATAGCGCTAATCTTTTAATTGGCACGGTAGACCCATTGCTTGCAGGGTTCACTGAAAGTTCTGCTCAAATCTTAGACCCCGAATATACCGTTAGCGCAGAAGTTAACTGGTATTTTATGATTGTTAGTACCTTTTTAGTGGCGGCCATGGGGGCGTTTGTCACTGAGAAAATTGTTGAACCACGCCTCGGGAAATACAACCCTAACGAGGCTTCTATTGATCTAGGCAAGCAACAATTAGATAAACCAACAGCACTTGAAGTCAAAGCAATGAAATGGGCAGGCTTTACCTTCGTCTTATTACTGGGCCTCTTAGCTCTAACGGTAGTGCCAGAAGACGGCGTACTGCGCAACCAAGAAACAGGACTAATCAAGGGCTCACCGTTCCTAAAAGGAATTGTGGTTTATATCTTTGTAACCTTTGCTGTACCAGGGTTTGTTTATGGCAAGATTGCTGGCACCATGAAAAACGACCGTGATGTTATTGACGCTATGTCAAAAAGTATGAGCTCAATGGGTTTGTACATAGTGTTAGTATTTTTTGCCGCGCAGTTTGTCGCATTTTTTAAGTGGACTAACTTAGGTACTGTGCTGGCTGTTAAGGGGGCTGCAGCGTTGCAAGCTACTGGACTTGACGGCCCTGAAGTCTTTGTGTTGTTTATTTTAATGTGTGGCTTGGTCAATTTGTCTTTGGGTAGTGCGTCGGCGCAATGGGCAATCACCGCCCCGATATTTGTGCCAATGTTAATGCTTATTGGCTACTCTCCTGAGGTGATTCAGGCTGCATACAGAATTGGCGACTCGGTAACAAACGTTATTACGCCAATGATGAGTTATTTTGGTCTGATTTTAGCGATAGGGGTAAGGTATAAAAAAGACCTTGGTATAGGCACACTCATTGCCACAATGCTGCCATATTCTATGGTGTTTATGGTGGGTTGGACTATCTTGTTTTACCTATGGGTTTTTGTATTTGGCTTGCCAGTGGGGCCGGGCGCTCCTACGTACTATCCAGCGGGTAGTTGATATACGCGTGTTTTAAGCGCTCATTGCTAACATCTTGAAAAAACGCATGTAGTCTAAATTAGAGCTACATGCGTATTGACTCTTATTCATCTCATTCTTATCAATAATAATCTATGAAATATCAGTCACAGACTGCCTTTACGCACAAACAAGCAGATAAAATAGGTGTGTTAATTACCAATCTTGGTACACCTCAAGCGCCAACCAAACAAGCGCTTCGACCCTACTTAAAACAATTCTTGTCAGACCCTCGTGTAGTTGAAGTGCCTAAGTTGATTTGGTGGTTTATTTTAAATGGAATTATCCTTAATTTTAGACCTAAGCGCTCAGCAGCAGCCTACGCAACGGTATGGGTAGACGAAGGCTCTCCGCTCTTAGTGCACACTAAAAATCAAGCTAAAGGACTCACAGAAAGGTTTAAAGAGCACTGGGGCGATGAAGTAATTGTTGATTATGCAATGCGATATGGTCAGCCAAGTATCGAAAGCACTATTGATAAAATGCTCAACGCTGGGGCACGTAAAATTGTGGTGTTGCCGCTTTATCCGCAGTATTGTGCGTCAACATCAGGCTCAACGTTTGACGCTGTTGCCGCAGATTTTACAAAACGACGCTGGTTACCTGAACTTCGTTTTATCAATCAATATACTGATCATCAACCCTATATTAACGCTATTGCTGAAAGCATTAGTCAGTATTGGGAAAAATTTGGTAAGGCCGACAAGCTCGTGTTTTCATATCATGGCATTCCCAAGCGCTATTTACTTAACGGTGACCCTTATCACTGCCAATGCTATAAAACCACGCGCTTAGTAGCAGAGCGTTTAGGTTTGGAAAAAGACGAGTATATGACGACTTTTCAATCACGTTTTGGGCGCGAAGAATGGTTAAAACCTTATACTGACGAAACGCTTAAGTCTTTGCCTAGCCAGGGTGTTAAAACTCTTCAAGTGATTTGCCCAGGGTTTTCTTCAGACTGCCTAGAAACCATCGAAGAAATTGGCGAAGAAAACTGCGAGTACTTTATGGAAAACGGCGGCGAAAGTTTTGGTTATATTCCATCACTCAACGACAGTGAAGCTCACCTTGATATGCTTTATGGTTTGCTTAATGAGCATATGCACGGTTGGAAAGATACTCAGCTGAACGAACAATACTATGCCGCTAGAGAGAAACTAGCGAAAGACTTAGGCGCGGACAAATAGGTCAATTTAATAATTTAGGTGTGATAAGAGTTATGGGTAAAAGCTCCTCTGAAGACAATGCAAACAGCTTAGGTCCAATAGACCATGGTGTTTCTCATTTTACGCCTGACGATAAACGTAATAACGTCATTGAAGTTGATGATGATTTCAGTGCGCCAGATGAGTTGTTACAAGCGCAATCATTAGCCAACTTGCTCGATACCGCGGTTAAAATTCCGTTTATTGGCATAAAAGTAGGTCTTGATTTTTTAATAGGTTTGATTCCCGGGATAGGTGATACCATTATGCTACTAGCATCGATGCGTATTGTTTACCTTGCACGTAAAATGAATATGCCAAAAGCTTTGCAGGTAAAGATTTTACGCACAGCACTTTTCGATTATCTGCTTGGTTTTGTGCCAATTATTGGTGATATTGTGGATTTGTTTTACAAGGCAAACCAAAAGAATGTGCGCACAATGGAAACATGGTGGGTGTCCGAGAATAAAGATAAAATTGACGCGCTAGCAAAAAGGCAAGTTGAGCAGTGGCATAAACAGCAAGAAGAGCAGAGAAAAGCCGACTAGCTTTTGCTATGCGTCAACGTTGAGGTTTATGCTCATATTCTTTTAGCACTTCAAGCGGGATAACAGACAGTGCTTTTTGATTAGTTGCTTTTAGCACTACTGGCGGTGCAACTTTGGCGGTAATCGCATGCTGCCAGCGAATTGCACATAAACACCATTTGTCGCCAGCTTTTAAGCCAGCAAAATCGTAGAGTGGATTGGGTGTGATTAAATCATTGCCTTGAGCTTTTGAGAATTGTAAGAAATCATCAGTCATAATGGCGCAAACACTATGGTTGCCAAAATCAGATTGGGGAACATAACAAAACCCCTCGCGGGTGTAGCCTGTGTTACCACAGCAAAGTTGTAAACGAGAGCCTAGTACGTTAAGTTGATTCGCCATTTTTTGATCCGTTATAAACGCAAACTAAAAGATTTGATACGATGTTAGATAAAAGTAAGCTTACTTCTGCAAGTAAAAAACAACAAAACACAGGTCAAGACCCCAAAAGCGCTGATGGCCAGTCTTCTAATGGAAACTTCAGTCCACAAGAGATTGCTAAATTTGACGCACTTGCTGACAGTTGGTGGGATCCCAACGGGCAATATAAGACGGCGCTTGAGTTTAATAGAGCGCGTGTTGCTTATTTTATCGAAAGAATTTGCGAGCACTATGACCGAGATTCTGCGAGTAACAAACCCCTTGCAGGACTGAAAATTTTAGACGTTGGTTGTGGTGGCGGTTTAGTTTGCGAACCTCTTGCCCAAGCCGGAGCAGAAGTCGTAGGTATTGATGTTAGCGAGATGAGCATTGAGGTTGCAAAGCGCCATGCACTCAAGTCAGGCCTTAATATCGATTATCGACATCAACATGCTAAAAGCATTTCTGAAGAAGAGGCGGGCCAGTATGACGTGGTAATTAATGCCGAAGTGATTGAGCATGTACCTAATCAAAAAGAGTTAGTTATACAATGCGGCGCGCTTTGCAAAGAAGATGGATGCGTGGTGATGGCAACACTTAATCGAACTCTCAAGTCATTCTTTATTGCTATTATTGGCGCAGAATATGTGATGCGTTATTTGCCGATTGGCACGCACAGTTGGTATTTATTTGTAACACCGTTTGAATTGAATAGTATGGGCTCTGTCGCTCGCATGAAACTTACTCATGAAAAAGGCATGGCTTTTAATCCATTTTCTAAAAAATGGCGCACGACCAAAGACGTGGGCGTGAACTATATTCAAATATACAAAAAGTTAGGCGCTATTCGCTAGCATTCAATTAAACGCCCAAACAGCCTTCACCAATAAGACGGAGCTTGTATGAAAATTTACGATACTAAAACTGCGCCAACCCCTCGACGTGTAAGAATTTTTTTAGCTGAAAAAGGCATCGACATTGAGTACGAACAAGTCGATTTGGTAAAAGGTGACAACTTAAGTAAAACCATGAGGGCTAAAAACCCTATTGGTAAAATACCGGTATTAGAGCTTGATGATGGCACCTGCATTGGTGAATCTGACGCAATATGCCTTTATTTCGAAACACTGCATCCAGAGCCTGCTTTAATGGGCACAACAGCCCTAGAAAAAGCCACAATCGCGATGTGGCAACGCCAAATTGAGTTTTGTTTATTTATGCAAGTGGGTATGTGCTTTCAGCATAGCACGGGGCACTTTAAAGATCGTATGACGCCCGTGCCTGAATACGGTAAAGAGGCAGGCATTAACGCTACTAAGTACTTACGAGTGCTTGACAGACGATTAGCCGAAAACGAATTTATGGCAGGCGATACCTTCTCAATTGCAGATATTACAGCTTTGTGTGCGATAGACTTTGCTCGAGTAATGAAGATAAGAATTGGTGAGGATCAGCTACATCTTCAGCGCTGGTACAGTCAAATAAGCGCACGTGCGAGTGCATCCGCTTAACTGCGAAATTATTTAAAGTAACGACACGCAGTGTTTATTTAGTCTCGATTGTGCCTACTTCGTTAGTTGCACCTTGAGACGAAAACATAGAACCCAATTTGCGGCACAACACATAAAATACAGGTGTAAAGAGCAAACCGAATAGCGTCACACCCAGCATGCCACTGAACACGGCAATACCAATTGACTGTCGCATTTCTGCCCCAGCACCTTGTGCAATAACAAGCGGCACCACTCCCAAAATAAAGGCAAAAGAAGTCATCAATATTGGGCGCAAGCGTAATCGAGCGGCTTCAACTGCAGCGTCTACTAAACTGCGTCCTTGAGTCTCTAGTTCTCTAGCAAATTCAACAATCAATATCGCGTTTTTACTGGCTAAACCCACCAACACGATAAAGCCGATTTGGGTCAGAATATTGTTGTCAATTCCTGATATCCAAATCCCGGTAATTGAAGAAAATAAACACATTGGGACTATTAATATTACCGCTAATGGTAGTGTCCAACTTTCGTAAAGTGCCGCAAGCAGCAAAAACACAAATAATACAGCCATAGCAAATGCAAAAATTGCTGTATTTCCAGTGCTTTTTTCTTGATAAGCAATTTCAGTCCATTCAAATCCGAAACCATCTGGAAGTGTCTGTTGTGCAATACGCTCCATTGCGTCAAGTGCTTCGCCCGTGCTGAATCCGGGAGCTCGCTCACCAATTAAGCCAGCTGAGGGATATAGGTTGTATCTTGGCACCCGTGATGAAGCCGATGTATCACTAATAGTCGCCACCGAGCCTAAGGGGACCATGTTTCCATCATCACTGCGCACACGCAAACGCAGAGCATCATCCGGCGTTAAACGATATTTGGCATCCGCTTGCGCTGTTACTCTAAAGGTTCTACCTAAGTAGTTGAAGTCATTTACAAATGCAGACCCTATGAAGATTTCGAGCGCCTCAAAAATGCGTGTTACCGGTACGTTAAGTTTTTCTGCTTTTTCCCTATCAATGTCTAAGTATATTTGCGGCGTTGCGTTTTCATAAAATGTAAAAGCTGAGGCGATTGCAGGGTCTTGCATTGCTGCCATAGCAAGGCCCCAGGTTGCACCTTCAAGAGCACCAAGACCTCTGCCTTGACGATCTTGAACCATCATTTTGAAGCCGCCTGCGTTACCGATACCGTCTACTGGCGGTGGCGGTATTACAACAATAAACGCCTCCTTAATCTGTGAAACCTTTGCACTGATATTTCCTAAAATCTCCTCATACCTGAGACCCTTAGCAGTACGTTCGTCAAAATCATCCAGCACAGGAAAAATTGCCGCGGCATTGGTCGCATTGGTAAACGTAGCACCAGCAAAACCTGTAAAAGCCACAGCATTGGATACACCTTCGGTGTCTAACAATATATCCACAACTTGTTTAGTAATGATATCTGTTTCACTCAGGGCGTAACCATTGGGCAGTTGTATTGCCACAATAAAGTAACCCTTATCTTGTGGCGGTATAAAACCGCTGGGTACCTTATTAAACAAAAAACCAGTGACCAACATCAAGCCGGCATATGCTAATACGGTTAGTGCACTAAACTTAATCAGCTTTGACACAGCAATCGCATATTTGTCAGATAGCCAAGATAGTCCTCGATTGAAATATTCGAAAAACAAGTTTAGGGGCTTTGCATACCAAGCTATTTTGTTTGTTTGTGCATGAGGCTTCATCATTATTTTTGCAAGGGCAGGGCTAAGGGTCAGTGATACGGCAACAGAAATTAGAGTCGCTACCGCTATAGTGATACCAAATTGGCGATAAAATTGTCCAGAAATACCCTCCATAAATGCAGTCGGAATAAACACTGCAAATAACACAAGTCCCATGCCTACAAGTGCTCCACCGACTTCTTCCATGGTTTTGCGTGCAGCATCACGAGCATTCAATCCGTCGCTCATGTTTCTTTCCATATTCTCCACCACTACAATAGCGTCATCTACTACTATCCCAATGGCTAGCACCAAACCAAATAAGGTTAAAGTGTTGAGCGTAAAGCCCAAGGCCGCCATGATGGCAAAGGTACCTACCAAAGAAATAGGGATAGCAATAATCGGAATAATTGCCGCACGCCAACTTTGCAAAAAGGCAATAATGACTAGGACTACCAAAAACACGGCTTCATAAAAGGTAATTTCAACGGCTTCTATGGAAGACGCAATAAAATTAGTGGGGTTATAGGCGATGTCATAGTCTAAACCGGGTGGGAAGTCTTCTTTCAGCGTTTCCATCAAATTGATAATAGATTGCGAGGTTTCAATTGCATTCGAGCCTGGCCGTTGAAAAATAGGTAGGGCAACCGACGGAAACTTACCTAAATAGCCTTTAGTTGCATAGCTTTGCACGCCAAGTTCAACACGACCCACATCGCCTAATCTAACGATACGCCCACCCTCTGATTTAACAATAATATTCTCAAATTCACTCGGGTCTTGTAAGCGCCCTTGAGTCTGAATATTGTATTCAATTACATTTTGCGAGGGCTGAGGAGATTGATTTAACACACCCGATGCGACTTGCACATTTTGCGCTCTAATGGCCGCAACCACATCACCCGCAGTTAGTTCATAATTATTAACTAGATCGGGGTCGAGCCAAACTCGCATGGAGTATGGCGCTGCGCCAAACATTAAGGTGTCACCAACGCCATCAACTCGGCGTAATTGATCTCTCAATTTCAAGACTACATAGTTCCCTATATAGTCTTGATCATAAGTCTCATCGGGTGAATACAAATTGACAACCATTAACATATTGGGCGAATTCTTGCGAGTAGTAACACCTAAGCGCCGAACTTCTTCAGGCAGCAGGGGTTCGGCTAAAGACACGCGGTTTTGGACTAGTACATTTGCCATATCCAAATCAGTACCCAGCTCAAACGTGATAGTCAACGACATTACTCCATCGGAAGTTGACTGTGACATCATGTATAACATTCCCTCGATACCATTTATTTCTTGCTCTATGGGTGTAGCAACGGTATCGGATACGGTTTTGGCATTTGCACCAGGATAAGTTGCTGTGACGACAATAGTGGGTGGTGCAATCTCTGGGTACTGTGTGATGGGTAAACTGAAATAGGAAACTAGGCCAACAATGGTCACTAATATCGATAAAACGCCAGCAAAAATAGGGCGGTCAATAAAGAATTTTGATAGGTTCATGGCTATTCCTCTGAATCATCAAACGGCGCTTGGTCTATCGGGCTGGGCATTTTTAAGGAACTTGGGTCTGGCATGATGTCAGTTTCGACCCACTCTAGGGGAATAAGATTAGGCACAACCGGCTGATTAGGCGCTCTTATTCGCTGCACGCCGGCAACCACAACTTGTTCATCGCCAGTTAATCCTTCTCGAATGATAATAAAACGGTTATCGAGTAATTTACCGGTTTTTATATACGTACGCTGTGCTTTTCCATCGACTACAGTAAATACAAATTTGCGGTCTTGGTCAGTATTAATTGCGCGCTCTGGAAGCAATGTATATTCTCTAAAGCCTGATCCTGATATTCGCGCTCGGCCAAAAAAACCGGGAGTGATGACTAGATCACTATTGTCTATAAGTGCTCGTGCGCGGATAGTTCCGGTATTGCTATCGACTACGTTGTCTACAAAATCGATAAAACCCGCGTGTAAAAACTGCTCTTCGTCCTGTAGTTTTATAAAGGTAGCAGTTTGATTGGTTCGGCTGGCTTCTCGTTCGCCGGTGCGGTCTAATCGAATATATCGAAGTGTTTCGCCTTGTGAGGCTTCCATTGTAAAGTGGATCGGATCTAAAGAAACGACTGTCGAAAGAACATCTTGATTAGCTTGTACTAGGTTACCAATATCTATAAAACTATCGCTAACTCGTCCAGTAAACGGCGCTTTTATGGTCGTAAATTCTAAATTAAGTTTCGCGTTGTCAAGGACAGATTCAGTAATTACTAACTCTTGCTGGCGGCGTTCAAAATCTTCTCTAGAGATTGCCCTAGTGCGCAACAGGCCTTCGGCGCGTTCAAACTCATTTTTTGCAAGCTTAAATTGTGCATCAGCTCGCTTGAGCTCAAACTCAAAAGGCCGTGGGTCAATCACAAAAAGTGTTTGGTCTTTTTCAACAATATCGCCATCGTTAAATGACTTACTTATTAAAAATCCACTTACACGACTGCGTAAATGTACTGATTTTACGGGCTCAAATCTACCAGTAAACTCGTCCCAAATCGTAATTTGCTTGGTTAAGGGTTGCACCACATCAACTTCAGCCGGTGGCATTTGCTGTGGAGTTTGTGGCGACTTATCTGATGAACAAGACGCAACACAAAGTACTAAGACAAGAAAAAGCGTTGGGCGAAAAATAGACATAAGCACTCCATTGGATTGTTGTTAGCATTCACTTGCAACTACAGTCGATACTTGTCGACACTACTACTAAAACGCTTTTTGGTTAGTATGAACTATAGTATAGGAAGACAGTTGTCGCCCAGTTAAAATAAAATAATCGCTTTAACAATAGATTTTTTCAATTAGCTTCAGTATTCAAGTTTATGCGCTAGGGAACGCCAACATAGAGCCCATACCAACCGTGAACAGCCACAAGCCATAAAGGCTATGCTCTATGGTAATCAAGCGCATAGACTGTGTTCGATGATACGTAAACGCAAATAACAGCCCTCCACAAAAAGTCAGAATCATCACCAGCGTATTGGCAAACATAAGATGCGCCAAACTAAACAAACTAGCATTTAGCAAAACAAAGATCCAACTAGGCATCGCAAGGCTTTTGTAGCGTTTAAAGAAAAACACCCTATACAAAAACTCTTGCGGAATGACCGACAAAAACACGTAAACAAAGCAGATGAGGATCCATAACGGCAGATTGTTAGTTACGACGCTAAAAAGCTGCTCTGGCATTACATACTTCACATATAGGCCTGTCGCTACAGCAAATGAAAACACCATCAAAAAAATACGCCAAAGCTCATTAGCTTTAAGTTTTCGAGGCTCACTTGCTTTAGGCTTTATAGCCATCGCAAGCGATTTTATTGAGTCTAGCCACCATAGCTTTTTGCTCATAGCAGCTACATAAACTAGTGCAATGACAATAAGCGGAATATTAATATAAATATTAGAAAACGTAAGGACAAAGGGCAACAAAATAAACAATAAAATCAATTCAGCGATGAGTGCTTTTTTTGACATGTACATACTGTGATTACTCATCGGCGTTGCCCAGTATTCTCTTCGATACTTCTTTGTGAGATGAACCATTGCTGTATTTCAGCACCAAAATTGGGGTGGGACTTAGCGTACATTTGTTGCGAAAGCATTGAAATCGTATGTTTGTTTAGCTCTTACTCCATTTGAATTTGCGCTCGTTTCATGACCGAGTGAATACCACACATTGAACTACATACCCAGGTGGGCAAATCTTCTGAAAATACGGCCATGCGTTGACGTATTTCTTTACAATCAAATACTGATTTTTGACCATCAATAGCTTGAACGATATGCAAAACCGTAATTTCTTTTGGGCATTTCGCGAGTTCAAATCCACCTTTTCGGCCTTGAGAACTTTTTAAAATGCCAGCCTTTGAAAATTGTGTAAATATTTTGCCAAGGTATTCATAGGGGACTCCTTGTAGTTTGGCTGCCTCTTTCACCGACATCACAATCGTTTGTCCATCTTCATCAAGCATATTAGCTAAACAATGAATACCATATTCAACTCCTGCGCTATAAAACGCCATACCTACCTCACTTTATGATTGCGTGTCGTTTTTCATTTTATAAATAGTAAACTAACACATATAATTATAAATCCGAATAATATTGTCGGATTAATTGCCTTGCTGTATGATCCTCAAAAAGGGGGAAGCAAGATGAAATTAATTATCCGTTTTACATTTGTATATGTAATGTTTTTAGCAACAGCATTTGCCACTGACATTGATAATATAAAACTTATAGATTTTAAAACTAAGCAAACAGTCACCTTGTCGGACCTTGATAAAACAAAGCCAATTTATATCAAGTTATGGGCAACTTGGTGCAAACCCTGTATGGAGCAAATGCCACACTTTCAAGATATTACGCAAGAGTACGGTGATAAAATTAACGTATTGGCAATAAATATTAATATTAATGAAACAATGGAATACATTGGCGATGTCATTACGAAAAATGACTTAACCATGCCTGTTCTTTTAGATAAAAACGGCAAGTTAAGTGAGGCACTTGGCTTAGTTGGCACGCCTTACAGCGTGCTCATAAATACCGATAATAAAATAGTATACACCACGCACGAGTCAAACAATGTGCTCGACACTTTTATCGCCAAACTAGCCGAAGGTAGTAAACTGGCAAGTCAGAGTAATACTGTTGGAGCTGTCGAAGCGAAAGAGGCGATTATTAAACCCTATTTAAAAGGAAGCCACACGCTATTTTTTACCGCTACTTGGTGTGATTGGTATTTAGCAGACTCACGACCCAAAATGGCAGAACAATGCAAAGCTATTCAGTCAACGATAAGTCAATTTGATCAGCAAGAAGAGGGTGAGGCTATGCAAGGCTTTGTCAATCACTTATGGACAGATAAAAAAGCACTTGAAGACTTTGTTCAGCTTTACGATATTGATTTCCCGGTAAAAGTTGATGATGACGGCGTACTGTTTACGCACTTTAATGTGAGAAACATTCCCATGGTGATCAAAATTGAGAATGGTAAAGTGATAGAGCGCCTCACCGGTAAAGAGATTAATCTATAAGTTTGATTAAGTTATTAAGTTCATCTGCTTCTGAAGCGGGTTTGTCCCACCGAATGCGGTGGATGCGCGGGAAGCGCAGGGC
>CAZXTD010000013.1:23419-34587 GCA_964643575.1 uncultured Glaciecola sp.
CGCCCGATGGTATTTTTGCGCACCCAGTTGTCGAGCTTTTTGAGCTCTTCGTCGGTAAAGCCGGAATAGGCTTTGCCGATAGGTAGCAGCTGTTGGTCTTGCCAACAGCCAAAGGTAAAGTCGGAGTAGTAGCTTGAGCGTTTGCCATGGCCGCGCTGGGCATACATGATGACAGCGTCGATAAGCTTGGGGTCGCGCTTTAGCTTGTACCACTGGCCTTTTGGCCGCCCTGCCACATAGTTACCTTGTTTATGCTTAAGCATTAAACCTTCAATGTAGCCATTTGAGTTGGTGCTTACTTCTTGCTTCAAATCGCTCAATTGTTTTGGGCTTGAAAATGACACTGTTTGCGTCGCCACTAAATGTGCAGAATCATTGTTATTTAAGTATTCGCCAATCGCTTTTGTTCTCTGATGCAGTGCTTGTTCACGCAAATCATGTTCTTCAATTTGCAGGGCATCGTAAATAATTAAGCCAACTGGCGTGCTTTGCATGAGGGCTTTGCTAGGTTTCTTTTTATTCAGGCGTTGTTGCAACTGGTTGAAACTGGCGATATGTGAAAAATCATAATCGCTTTTGTTGACTGAGGTTTCAGTATCGCCGAGCATATCGGGGTTTAAGGCAAGCAATTCACCGTCAAATCGGCCTTTAATATCTAAGTCCGCAATATGTGCTATTAGGTCGGGGAAGCTGCCAGAAATATCGTCTCCTGTTCTGCTAAAAATAGCACTTCCGGCGTCGTTTACGACTAACTGAGCGCGAATACCATCAAACTTCCATTCGGCTTGCCATTGCTCAGGAGTGATACTTTTAAGTTCTTGTTCGTCAATGGGGTGAGCTAGCATGACCGGCTGAAAGGTAAGCTTATTGGTAATATCGGGCATAGAGGCTTTTTGCTCTAGCCAAGCGAGTAGGTCTAAATACGGCGGCTCTACACCATGCCATACCCTTTCTACCGACTCTATATCGATGAGTGTGGTTTGCTCACTATAATTAATACTATTAGTATCTACCAAATTGACAGGTTCAGATTTTATATATTTCTGTGCATACTGCGCTAAAATCTTTTTAAGAAAGCGAGCTGATACTCCGATGCGCAAGCCTTTTGTACCAAGTTTTAGCAAAGCCCAGCGCTGGGTAGGTGTCATTACGTTAAGCAAGTCAATTAAGGCAGGTTTGATTTTGTTTTTAGGTAAGTGGGTAAATTTATCAACCACTTGAGCGAGGCTTGGCAGTTCTTGGTTTTGAACACAGTCAGCCCATATCTCACTTTGTATCAGCGGCTTTTCATCTTTTACCGTCGACCATAAATGAGCGACAGTTTCGCTCATTTCGCCGACATAGTCGTAGCTTAAATCAAACAGGATAGGGTCGACGCGTTCAACAATAAGCTCTTTAATTACTCGCCGCTTAAAAAATTCAAAATTTAAGGTACCTGCAATTGCACCCATGGCCCAACCGCGGTCAGGGTCAGGAGTATTGCGTAAATAGTCAATCAGTAACTCGGCTTTCGCATTATTACTATTTAGGTAATACAGGCGGTCGACCAATGCAGCGAATTCATTCATTGTCGTCACTGGCCCCACCATATCCGACCAAGCTAAGTGCTTTTGCTTTGTAACCCATTTTCTTTGCTTGATGCACAAGCGCTTGCTCGCGGCCATGGGTTACCCAAACTTCTTTAGGGTTAACCTCTTCAATAGTTCTTATTAAATCATTCCAATCGCTGTGGTCTGAGATAATAATAGGCAACTCAGCTTTGCGCTGTTTGCTGCGCGCGCGTATTTGCATCCAACCCGAGGCCATTGCTGTGATCACGTTAGGCAACTTTCGAGACCATCTGTCGTTAAGTGCAGAGGGTGGCGCAAACACAATTTCACCTTTTAATACCGACAAGTCATCAAGTTCCGCCACTTCGATTAATTCACCAAGCTCAACGCCAAAGTCTTGGTAAAGGTGACATAAGTTGACGAGCGCGCCATGTATATAAATGGGTTTGTGATAGCCAAGCGTGCGAAGCGCAATAAGCAAGCGTTGACATTTGCCTAAAGCATATACGCCCACTAAATGACAAGAGTCTTGCAAAAGCGCTAGAGAATCGAGCAGTCTCTGTGCTTCATCTTCAATGGCAGGGTGCTGAAAAACAGGCAAACCAAAAGTTGCTTCGGTAACGAAAACATCGCAAGGAATTGGCTGAAAAGGCTGACAGGTTGGGTCGGTTTGCCGTTTGCAGTCTCCGGTGTGAACTAAGCGATAACCCTTGTATTCAATGAGTACTTGAGCAGAGCCTAAAATATGACCGGCAGGGTAAAGCGTGAGCGCAGCATCTGATAGCGTTATACTCTCACCATATGCCAAAGCATGAGTATGCTGCGCGTGATCTTCACCGTACCTAACCTTCATGATGGCCAAGGTTTCGGGCGTCGCATATACGTGAGTATGGCCAGCACGGGCATGGTCTGCATGCGCATGGGTGACAATTGCATGCTCCACTGGCTGCATCGGATCTATGTATGCATTAAGTGCTTTACAGTAGAGCCCGTTTTCGTCCGTTTTTATCCAGTTTTCTGGGTGCAAAGCAAACCTAATTATTTTGATATTTATAGTTGCTTATACGCAAATAGAGGTGAAGAGTTTATCGAAGATTATGAATACCTGAGGTGAATATAAAGCGTGTGTAAACTAAGCATCGACTTTATGAGTATTTAACAGTGATCTTTACACAAACTGACTCACTCAAATAACCTTTGGTAATCACAGGAACATAATTTGTCCACATCGGCTAAGCGTGCTCATATCCCAGACGTGTTTAAACAATGGTTTGCCAATAAAGAGTGGAAAATACGGCCATATCAACAGCAAATGGTGAGTGCGTTTGTAAATCAACAATCGAGCCTGCTTATTGCGCCAACGGGCGCTGGCAAAACCTTGTCGGGTTTTTTACCCTGCCTAATAGATATTCATAAACAACTAAAGTCCGGTAAAAGCAACAAACAAATAGGCTTACACACACTTTATGTGAGTCCATTAAAAGCACTAACCTACGACATTAACCGAAACCTAGAAACACCAGTAAACGATATGCAGTTGGGTATCTCAATTGCTTCTCGTACGGGCGACACCACCGCTTATCAGCGTCAAAAACAGCGCAAATCGCCGCCGAATATTTTGTTAACCACGCCAGAATCACTCATGCTGATGCTGTCTTATGTGGACGCGCGTAAGTTGTTTTCGAATTTGCGCTGCGTAATTGTAGATGAAACCCATTCATTTGCTAATTCAAAGCGCGGTGACTTTATGTCGCTAGCTTTGGCGCGTTTGCAATGGCTTAATCCTAATTTTATTAGAGTGGGTTTATCGGCTACGGTTGCTCATCCAGATGCCCTGGCCACATGGCTAGGACCCAAAGGTAAACCAACCGGCATTATCACGGCCAAGTCGCGTATTAAACCTCGCTTAAAGATTTTGACCAACAAAAAAGAAATTCCATTTGGTGGCTATATGGCTAAATATGCCAAGCATGAAATACTAGACGCGATCACCAAAGCGGGCACTAGCTTGGTGTTTGTTAATACTCGAGCCCAAGCCGAACTTATTTTTCAAGCACTTTGGGAGGTAAATACCGAAGTATTGCCTATTGCGATTTATCATGGCTCATTGAGTAAAGAGCAGCGACAAAAAACCGCGACCATGATGGATCAAGGCAAATTAAGGGCCGTAGTAGCAACATCTGCGCTTGAGCTTGGCATTGACTGGGGTGATGTTGATTTAGTCATACAAGTGGGCGCACCAAAAGGCGTAAGCAGGCTTATGCAAAGAATAGGGCGCTCTAACCATCGTTTAGACGAGCCTTCAAAAGCCTTTTTAGTGCCCGCCAATCGCTTTGAGTCTTTAGAGTGTCTGTCGGCAATTAAGGCGATTAAAGCAGGTGAACTCGATGGTGAGCCGCCAATGCCCGGTGCGCTTGATATTCTACCGCAGTTTATTATGAACTGTGTTTGCAGTGAAGCCACAGATATAGATACTGTTTATCAGCAAGTGCTCGACGCCAACCCTTATGCCGAGGTTGATTTTGAAACTTTCAAAGACCTTTGGGCCTTTACCCAAGACGGCGGCTACGCGTTACAAGCATACGATCGCTATCATCGGCTGATTGAAGAAAGCGGCTTGTATAGCCCGGCTAATAAACGCGTGATTATGCGGCATCGACAAAACATCGGCACAATAGTGGAAGCGGGTCGCTTACGTGTTAAACGAGTACGACGCGCACACTCAGGCAAAATTATTGGCGAAATTGAAGAGTATTTTGCACAGCAGCTTTCCAAGGGTGATAGCTTCTTTTTTGCAGGGGAGGTACTTATTTTCGAAGGGATCCGAGACATGATTGTGGAGGCCAAACCCGGCAAAGGCAAAGAGCCTAAAATTCCTAGTTTTGTTGGCGGCGAAATGCCCTTGTCGACCTATTTAGCTGACGCAGTGCGCACGCTGATTAATCAACCTCTCGAATGGCATGCTTTACCTAAGTTAGTGCGCGAATGGCTGGCTTTGCAACAAGAGTTCAGTGTGCTGCCAAGCAACGATATGCTATTAATCGAGCAGTTTCCTTTTAGGCGGGCACAGTGCACCTTGTTTTATACCTTTGAAGGACGCAAGGCCAATCAAACATTGGGTATGTTAATCACCCGCAGAATGGAAAAGCTGGGTTTAAAACCCCTTAGTTTTTCGGTTACCGACTATGGCTTATCTATCTCGTCGGTGATTAAAATTGAAGTCAGCGATGTTCCGGCTCTATTTACACCCGATATATTAGGTGACGAACTCGAAGATTGGATGCTTGAGGCAAGCATGCTTAAACGCAGCTTTAGGCAAGTCGCTGTGGTAAGTGGCCTCATAGAGCAGCAATATCACAGCAATAAAAAGACCATGCGCCAAGTCACATTTTCGACCGATTTAATTTACGATACTCTGCGTCAATATAACCCCGACCATGTGTTGCTGAGAGTCACTCGTGAAAATGCTCAGCGTGAGTTGCTTGATTTAGAACGCACCAGTGCCTTGTTATTTAGATACTACGAACACTTCAGATTTAAGCCTTTAAGCAAGCCTTCGCCCATGGCGATTCCTATAGTGCTTGATGTGCGCAGTGAGCATATAACCGGTGCGGGCACGCAGGCTTTACTCGAGCAAGCTAATCTTTATCAAGAAGCTGAAATGATGTTAGATGATGTGCGCGCATTATTAGAAAAAGGGTCACCTGCCGCATGATTGCTGTAGAAAAATTGCAACAACGCTTAAAAGCAAATCAAGTCATACCCATTCGCTTTGCCGGGCATCGGCTTTTATTGGACGCTAGCGGAGTGCTTGTTTGGCCTGCCCAAGACATGATTATTTTTAGTGACCTACACCTTGAAAAAGGTAGTTTTTTAAGCCAATTTGACAACCCCCTGCCGCGCTTTGATAGTAAAGACACACTCAAACGAATAGCCGATATGCTGAGCATTTATTGCTGTGGGCATGTGGTGTGCTTAGGCGACAGCTTGCATGATGGTAACGCGCTAAGCAGAATGCAGCGTACCGATTTAGAGACTTTAAATATTATGGTGCAATCGGTAGAGAGGTGGACTTGGGTACTAGGAAACCATGACCCTGAAATCCCTGATATTATTTTAGGGGAGCGCGCGCCACATGTAGAATGTGAGAGCTTACTGTTGGTGCATGAGCCCGAGGACTTAAATGATTTTAACAAAATTAAGGCCCAAATTATCGGTCACTACCATCCCAAAGCAAGTCGTAAAATAAGTAACCGGAAAGTCACAGGTAAGTGTTTTGTAGCAGCTGATTCGTTGTTGTTAATGCCTGCATTTGGCAAATATACGGGTGGTTTAGATTTAAAAGATGAAGCTTTTGATGCTTTGTTCGATAGCGTAGCAAAGCGAAATTTAATGACTTACATTTTGTTTAACCATCGAATTTATATGGTTTGACAACGGATAACAGAGAAATATCTGAGTGAATGCTAAAAATAAAGTAAAGGATGCTACCAAGCGTGTTGTGATTGTTGGAGGGGGTTTGGCTGGCCTTTATAGCGCTTACTTGTTGGCAAAAGAAGGGGTATATTGCGCCCTTTATGAAGCGGCTTCTGAGTTTGGTGGTCGTATAAAAGGTAAAAGTACAAGCAGCGATGCCTTCTTTTTAGATCTCGGCCCCTCTTGGGTGTTTCCTCATCAAACTACTATTCAAAAGGTGCTCGAAGACTTTGGGTTACCGCTGGTCTCTCAATTTGCTGAAGGTCCTGCTTTGTTCCAAACAAGTAAAAATATGCCACCGCAGCGGGTAAACGGTGTGGCGCCTGCTGAGATGTATAGAATTAAAGGCGGCACGGTTCAGCTAATTAAGTACCTTTTAAGTCAATTGGAAGAGCTAGGATATTGTGAGATGCATCTTAATCATCGTGTTCAATCGATTGTTCGTCAGAGTGCAGCACAAGGCACAAAACATAGAGCTTGGGCTTTAAGTTTTGCTGAAGGTGATAATGTTGCTATTTGTGAGCATTTGATTATTGCCGCAGCGCCAAGAGTAATTGCCAAACCTTTTAACGAAGGTTTAAAAGCCGCGAATGCAAGCTTTGACACAAAGCCAAATAAAGAATTAGCCGCATTAACTGGAGTGTTTACAACAACGCCCACCTGGATGGCCGCACAAGCAAAATTTGTTGCTACTTTCGAAAAACCTTTTTGGAAAGACAGTGGTTTATCTGGCCAAGCTTTTAGCCAAGTTGGACCATTAACCGAGATACACGATGCTGGTTTTAGCGATGAAAATGGGGGTATACATGCACTCTTTGGCTTCTGTGGTATCAGCGCGCAGCAAAGACAACAGGTTTCCCAACAAGTAATAATGGAAGCATCAAAAAGGCAACTTGTCGAAATTTTTGGGCAAGATGCCAGCCATCCACTTTCTACGCATTATTTTGATTGGGCAACTAACCCTAACATCGCTACTCTCGATGATACAACAGAGCCATCGCAACACCCATTTTGTGACTTAGAGGCTTATGTTAATTGGATGCAAAATAATGATCTGTATCTTGCATCCAGTGAATTTTCTCGTCTTGAAGCGGGTTACATGGAAGGCGCTATAATTGCCGCTACAGATGCAGTTTCAAGACTTGTTAATCGATATTTGTAATTGCGTATAAGGTGTTCATTGCTAGCAAGAATCCCAAGTGAACTGAGTAAAGTGATGTTAAACATTCATCGCGCCATTTCCAACCACTTCATGAAGCAGCTCGATTTAGTCAGTAAGTAAAAAGGGCTTCATTTTACTCAGTCGACACCTCCATTAGACCTTGCGTACCTCTTTACTATCGTAAGTCAGAAATTGCAATTCCATCCATGTCATCAAAACGCTGATTTTCACCACCCATGCCCCAACAAAAACTATAAGCTTGCGTGCCGCATCCTGAGTGAATTGACCACATTGGTGAAACAACAGCTTGACCAGGATGCACAGCAATATGGCGAGTTTCGTCTTGTGGCCCCATAAAGTGGAAAACAGCAGCATTTTCAGGCAAGTCAAAATACATATAGATTTCGGTGCGGCGCTCATGGGTATGCGGGGGCATAGTATTCCAAACGCTACCTGATTCTAGGCTAGTGAAACCAAACACGAGCTGACAGCTTTTTACGCCATTTTCATGAATGTATTGATAGATTGTGCGTTTATTGGCATCTTCAACCGTCCCTAAGTGGATAGGATTAGCCATATCTTTTGATATATGCGTAGTAGGGTATTCGGTATGAGCTGGGTAGCTCACCATATAAAACTTAGCCGGCGATTGGGCGTGTTCACTGGTGAAGCTAACTTCTTTTGAGCCTCTGCCTATATACAAACAGTCTAAGTTTTTTAGTGTATATGTTTGTCCATCAACAGTAACCTTGCCGGGTTCACCGATATTAAGTACGCCAATTTCGCGTCTTTGACAGAAGTAGTCAGCGGCTAGTTCTTTTCCTGCCGATAATACAAGGGTTTTGGAGGTTGGCACAGCAGAACCAACAATACTGCGTTCTACTTCACAGTAATTAAGCTCGAGCTCATCAGCTTTAAACAGGGTATCAAACAAGAAAGCACCTCGTACTTCTTCTGTGTTCATGCGGCTGTATTCGTTTTTCCCGACCGTATATCTTACTTTCATCGTCTTTTTACTCTTTTATTCGTTTTCTATTATATGTTTATGTTGGCATTTAGTTAGCGCAGCCTTTGATTGGCGTTGCCATCAACCCTCAAAAGTAGCAAAGGCATTCAAATATTGCTGCCATTGCTCATGCGTAGTGATTTCATTAGCTTTTTTCCAGCCATAACCCGCATAGTACGTTACTTGGCCGTTGCTATCGGTTTGTGTCACATACAAAGCATGCGCTTGATCTGTGGTACCAGTATGCGGTATTTCGACGGGTTTAATGGTTTGTGCCGTGTCAACAAAAATACCGGTGCCTAATTCTGAATCATCAAGGGTACGCCAGGTCGACAGCCACTTTTTGTTTTCATTAAAGTAAACATCAGCTATGCCATCGTGAGTGGTCACGCCTATCGAAATGGGCAACAAGGCCGCAATTACTCCATCTTTATAAAACGTCGATACGACTTTAAATAAGCGAGAACCGGGCACAAGGCTGACTTCTTTTTTCTCGGTATAAACTATGTTGTCAATAGTGCGTTCAAACTTAAGGGTGAAACGTAAATAGTCATTGGTAATTTTCACATCAGAGTAGGAGGTATATGTGCCCAAAGACTCACGCTGGTCATTAAGCCAAAGGGAAGTGGAGCCGCAGCCTGCTGATTTTCCAACATGGTAGTTATCTAAGCCTTCGCCATGATCAATATGATAGCTTTTATTTTCTTGTGTATGCTCACGATACCACTTATTGACAATAGGGTATTTGACGCGCTTTAGCCAGCAATCCGTGCCGGCATCAACCACACCTTTTAAAGCAGGACCATAGGCTCTAAATGCAACAAGGTCATTTTCCCATGCAAAATCATCTTCACGTTCAGGTACAAAGCGCGCAAACAAGACGGTTGATGCGTCTATTTTTTTTGCATGTTTGTGTCCATCGCTTACAGACGGTTGTGACTTTGCATTCAGACTTAATCAGGCAGCAAATGCTAGTAATACTAATTTTTTGTTCATTTTATTTCTCAATAAATTGGTTTGGCTAGCGTTAAGCTAGAATTTGCTATAGGTGTAGCAATAAAATGCTAACGTTTGGCAGATATCTTATAAACAATACGTGTCCCGTTAGCCTCAGCAAACACTTCTTCAACCATGCCGTTACGATGAGTCAGTGCTTCATTTGAGCGCTGTAATTTAAGTCGCTTAGGTGATAGGACGGTAAAATAATGGTCTTTATCGTCTATGCTTAGGCTTAACTTGTTTTTGTTAATCTTAATATTAGTGTTGTTCATGCCATCACTTACTAACATAGGAAATGAAACACGAACAGATTCTGCGCCTTGAGCAGTAATTATATCCTCAACTTCAACACCATTTTTATCAATCGTAATGGTTTGCGTCACCTCAGGGTAAATCACTTTTAGTCGAGTTCGTTTTAGGCTTTCTTCAAGCACTTCGACCACAGGCTTTGCACCTTTGTAGTCAGCTAGTGAAGTCCACTTACCTTGCGCGTTTCTCCACGATGGTCCAACGGCCAAATTTACACCTTCACCTGCAAACAAAGACGATACACCGTCAGATGGTCCAAGCTGGGGATGGCCATCTTTTAAATGCAGACGCAGTAAACCCGTTGGGTTGTATTGCAGATCGCCATTGGTGTCATACTGGATGAAGTTACCCGCTGCATTCGCAAATATTTTTCTAAAGTGGGTTGTGATGGGTAGTACATAACCACCAACGTCAGCAGGACTTGCAGCTTCTTCAATAGTGTCATCTGCAAATAACCATGCTTGCGCTAACATAGAAGTAGCCAGCATATTATAACAGCTATGCTTGGTGTATCGTTCGTAGCCATGCTTGTCTTCTATTGGGTAACGATTTTTAACTGCAAAACCACTGCCATCCTCGCGCAGCCACTGTTTAATTGACAAAAGTGATAATTTAGCAGCGCGTTTAAATGCGCCTGCTTGGGCCATTTTGCCTTCTTTTGCATAGGCAGATGCATAAACTTCAAACATCACCGCCTGTTGTGCTTCGTTCCAAATATGATGCGTGCTTCGATAACCCGTAGGCGATTCGCCAAATGGGGACTGCGTAAATAACGAAGTCCATGCGCCGCGCCAAAGTATATTACGGTAGGTCGAATGCAAATATGAGCGATAGCCTTGAGCCAGCATACTGGTTAAGTAATGACGAGCGAACTGATCATAAGCCAGAGGGTTACCGCCTTCGTTAAACATGCCGTATTCAGTGAAGTGTTTTACGTTCATTGTCATTGAATAATCTACATACCATTGATCTTCGCCGGTATGGCGTGTGCGCATCCATTCGCCAGCACTGTTGACTAAATTCCAGTTCATGGCTTTATGATTATTGTAAGTCTCATAAAAACCACGGTGGTCAGATACGCCTATAGGCTCTCGGTAATAATGATATTTAGTGCGATCGAGCTTAGCGAGTTTTTTCTTCCATGTAATTCTTTGCTTTTCAGTCGCAAGCGATGAAAATGCTTCAACCGCCATCACAACCGGCCACGTAAAAAAGTCGCTATGGTCACGGCCAGTATTTTCCGCCAAATCAGACAAGGCCACATCTAAGGCTTTCATTCCGCTTTGCAACAACTCTGAACTCATTTTATAGTTAGCTTTTGCCAGTACACTAACACTGTGTGCATACGTTGGTGTGGTAAAATATCGCTCTACTTTGTCAACCGGGTCAATAATTCGGCCAGCGTCGTTTTGATAAGCACTCATCGCCTTAACTTGACTAGCAATCACTTCTAAATAGTCCTGTCGCGCTAGCCCAGTTTCTTTGAATTTACCCTTGCTTTGATTTTTTAAAAATGAATTTATTTGTTGTGCAGCAGGGTGATCGCTTGTGTCTAATGACTCAGAAAAAGCAGCCTCTGGCAACATATGTGATTGCTTAGCTAGAACGCGATCAATTTTATCGTTGGTAATAATGTCTTGCTCAACCAATTGGTACACTTTTGCAC
>CAZXTD010000013.1:34597-40756 GCA_964643575.1 uncultured Glaciecola sp.
GCATACATGAACAACCCTACTGCATATTCTTGGGTAGATTTTGGATGAGACGGACGAGGCGCGGCGTCAACCGGCTGTACCCACCCCATAAATCCATCTGGTCGAACAGCTCTATTTAGAGCGTCCCAGCCTTTAATAACAGTGGGTAAATATGTTTTTTCATCTAAAATGCCTTCTTTTATTCCCCATGCAAACCCAGCTGTAAAAAAGGCTGTGCTGCTGCTTTCAGGCATTCTGTAGTGCCATTCGTCATCAAGATTTGCACGCCAAAAACCATCGTCGTTTTGACGTGAAGCCAGCGATTTGGCCATTTTTTTATATACGCTCAAATATTGCTCATAATATGGGTCATCTTTTTCAAGATGTTTTAAAATTCTTGGTAGGCCAGCAAATACCCAGCCGTTTCCGCGTGCCCAAATAATTTTTCCGCCGTTAGGAGATTTATTGCCAATATAAGTAGGGTCACGGTAGTAAAGGTTTTCTTCTTCATCAAAAATGATGCGAGTGATATTCCAAAACGCTTCGTGAATAAGGTCTAAGTAGCGTTGGTTACCAGTTGCTTCGTGCAACATAAAAAAAGCAGGGGCACCATATAGTGAGTCTGCATATACCCAACCAGCATCATTAGCGTGGGGCTCGTGTCCGTACCAAATTTTACCTAATTCTGGTCGCCAATCTTTCTCTTCATTAAACTGTGCCTCAATATTGGCGATGATGTCATTATTAGGCTCAAGTAATTGAAGCTCTAACCATGTCATCGCATTAAACATACGATTAAACCCTGAACGCTCATGGCCTAGGCTATACTTGTGTTTTTCTGCCCAGCGTTTTGCTTGCTCTAAATATCGCACGTCGCCAGTCACATGATAGGCTTCCATTACGCCGGTGTACATGGTGGCCCGTATCCAATCTCGGTCGTAAGGACGCCAAGGGTTTTCTACCGCATAATCATTTACTTTTCGCATCGCTTGTAAAATAGTTTGCGGTTCAAAATTGGTTTTTGGGTCGCGCGCCCAAGCATTGCTGGTTGGCAAAATGCTCAAAAGACTGATCACAACTAGTAACAAGCTCATTTTTACTTTCATTTTTCTACTCCACTCGATTCTTCTACTGCAAACAATACACTGACATAGCATTGAGTCTTAATACACAAGCCTTCTATAACACACCATAACGTTTAAACGCTTCGCTTGACGACATCCCAGCCTCTATCTCTTGTCTTACCAAGTTTTCTTTAGATGCTTTGTCGAGTGCGGCTTCGATAACCTGTTTTTCGTGCTTTTTAGGAACAACCACGACGCCGTCCAAATCGCCAAAAATAATGTCGCCAGGCGATACTACCGTGCCTTCAATTTCAATGGTGATGCGAAAGTTCTGAACGCTTGTTCGTACGCGCGAATCTTGCGCAAAGCGTCCAGTGCTAAACACCGGCCAATTTTGTTCAAGTACTTTTGGTGTATCGCGATGGGGCCCATGGACGACTGCACCAAGGCCGCCTCTTGTGCGGGCAGTTGCTGTCAAAATTTCACCCCATAATGCTGAGCTCATGCTGCCGCCCGACACCCACACTTCGCCCGCTTCAATCTGATCCAAAGCTTCTGTTAAAAGCCCAAAGGGTTTGTCTTGCTCGCCATACACATCGCAGGTAAGAACAGGCATTGCGCGGCCAACTACTATCATACCGGGCGTTATTGGCTGCACTTCGCGCGGTAAAAATTGATGGTAGCAATCTATTGAATCTAAGATATCTCCAACAACCGGTGTATATAAATTAGTTTTGATGAGTTCAAAAAGTTCCTGATCAGAGTTCCACACTATGAGTGCTCCTACTAATTAAAATTGACTGACAACAATATTGTTTACAGCGATAATTCATACTATAGCTGCGATATGTCCTGAACAAATCCTACAATACCTCGACTACTCATAAACAATGCAAAACCGCTTATTCCTGCCAGTATCGTGGCATCTACAGCCGAGTTCTTATAGTCACCCATAATGCTTTTACGCGTGGTTAGGTAAATAATAATGCCAAGAATAAGCGGCAAAATAATGGATATGGCTGCCTGTGAAAGTAGCATTAAAAAGATGGGCTTAAAGCCTAAGCTAACCCCTATAAAGCTAAAAATAGTGAGTGATATAAGAATGACCTTATTGCGCGTGCTGCTGGTATTGCGCGTAATCCCTAAATAATCATCAATTAACCATGGAATAACTAATAAATTAGGTAAGTGTGACGATAAACCCGCTGACAACACGCCTATAACAAATATACTCAGCGCAAAGGCACCAAAAACAGGTTCTAGCATGGGGATCATTTCTGCGATGTTGTTAAGCGGAATACCTTGCACATGCAACGTAGCTGCTGCGGTTATCAATATGGCTGCGCTTACAACAAACATTAAAAAAGCGCTAAATGCAGCGTCGCGCTTTTCGGTACTAAAATCATCAACGGTCCATTTCTTCTCTTTGACAATACCGGTTCTGATCACAAAAACAAACACCGAAACGGTAGTACCCACAACGCCAGCAACCACTACTAAAGGACTATTTTCGCTACCCTCTGCTACAGTCGGAATGCTGGGAATCAAGCCATCTAGGATGACTGCCATTCCCGTAAACTCAATAATAGCGGTGGTCACGAAAGCGCAGCCCATGACTGCAACAAGCACCGCTAGAATTTTTTCAAACACGCCTGTACTTCCGGCTATTAATATTGCCAAGATGAGTGCGCCGGTCATGCCAGCACATACCGCTTTAGAAACTTCAACAGAAAAGGCAACACTTAACCAAATTTGCAATACATCAACGATGATGCCCAAAATGCCAATTAGCGCGGTTAATATAATGCTAGACAATGCAACAATAACAGCAATGGTAAAACCTGGGTGGATATTCTTTTTACATCCTTCAATCAGGGTAAGGCCCGATACAATGGTAAATCGGCTGCAAAGTGACATCAAATAATAGGTCATGGCGCAGCTCAGCAGAACCGCCCATAAAAGGTCGGCGCCAAAGCTAGCGCCGGCTTTAGACATAGCTGTTACACTGCCGGTCCCCACATTGTAACCAATCAAAAATATACCGGGCAGTAACGATACAAAGACCCGCTGTAAGCGCTGTACAACAGAGGCGTTTGCTTGCTTATTATCGGTCATAGTATTCTCTTTTTTGTAGGCACATTACATACACCTTGCATGCTGCACTGCAAATGCACTTTCTCTTTATAATTGTTATTGAGTTGTTAATAGGTGTAGTGTACTTAAGCTAATTTTGTAAATCTCCGTTAGATTCAACAAAAAGTGATACTATTTCAACATCTTAAAGGTATAATGGCTAATATAGGGTTGAAATTGCTGTGTTTGTTAACAGTTGTTAGGCCAATGACAATTACCCAAAGTACCTAAATAAGACCGATTATGCAGCCCATCGTTGTTCAAAAAGGCTTTAATGTCGATTCGTTTATTGATGTTAAAGTTTTTGATAAAGGAAGTTATCTTTTACCCTGGCATCAACATGATGCATTTGAGCTAAATTATATTGTGCGAGGTGTCGGTCAGCGCATGATTGGCAATCAAATTGATACATTTAAAGCGGGTGATATGCTCTTGCTTGGCCCGCGCTTGCCCCATGCATGGAAAGAGCATGATCAACAAGAATTACAAGGCATCAAAGCCATTACCGTTAAATTTGATGAGGCTTTTCAACATAGCGTACTTAATACGATGCATGAATTTGCGCCTATATTAAGCTTGTTAAACAAGGCCAGTAGCGCGGTGGTTATTCCAGACACTTTGCAAGCAAAACTTACCGATAAAATTGAAAACCTGCTGATGCAAACACCAGCAAGGCAGCTTTTAAGTGTACTTGATATTTTATTGACAATTAGTGAGCATGAAACGACTACTTTATTACCTGACAATAAACAGGTGTATCAAGGCGTTGAATCTCAGCGTGCAAAGGACGCGATAAACCATATTTTTGCGACCTATCTTGAACCCTTAGATGTTAGCATATTAGCTGACATTGCTGGAGTCCATCCAAGCTCGTTAGGGAGACTTTTTAAAAAGAATACCGGCTACAGCCCCACGGAGTTTATTAACCAAGTGAGGGTTAATCATGCCTGTAATTTACTGATGACGACCAAATTGTCAGTATTAGAAATTTCTAGTCAATCGGGTTACCAAAACTTATCCTATTTTAATCGTATTTTTAAACTGTTAAAGGGCGATTCTCCATCAGCTTATAAAAAGAAAATACGGCAGTCTTTTCAGTAAATGACAAAAACTAGTCTGCGTCGTCAACACTGGCACATATTTCAACAACAATGATATTTATTGTGCCGAGAAACTAAACGGCGTTTCGAGTGTTTCTATGTAGTTAATAGTCGCATCGATATCAAGTACAAGCGCATCGCTTGCAATCACTTCGCCTGTATTAAAACTATCGCTGTTCATCACAAAATTATTACCTGCTAGCGTATAGTATTGCTCGACGATTATGTTTTTACCATTAATCTTAATTACGCCATCATCGCCAATCGAAACATTACTACTCCAATGTGCTCGACTATTAATTAAGCTAAGAAGTTGCTTACCTGTATAGCGTCTTTTTAGCAATGTGTTGCCAAAGGGTTGAATAGCAAATAAGTCGCCCCAGCTTACTTCACCTTCTTGCAGTTCTGCGCGCACGCCACCTCTATTCATAATGCCGATATCGCTATTTAATGCATGCATATGCGAGTCTGCGATAAATTCGCCTAAGGTAATATCATTTGTTCGCGCTCGGTAACGGCCAATGATCTGCTCAGACACTGTTTGGGCATAATTAATAGATGCATCTTGCAGTTGCGATATCTGCGATAGAGCAGCTTTCGCAGAAGGGTTGAGGCTTAGGCGTGCTTTTGGGCTTGTCATGATTACTTTGGCACTGGCATCTACAATATCTTTGCTCTGTTTGTTTATTGTGATGCTGATATCAGAGTAAGCTCGGCCGCTTGAAAATGCTTGGGTCACTAAAAATTGTGCACCGTTGTTATTGTTCACATACGCGTTGGTAAATCGGTGCGAATGGCCGCTTACGATAACATCTACTGCGTTTGGCAATTGCTGTACAAACTGGCCAAATCGGCTGTCCATTCGAATGCTGCCAGTCTTTGATGTGTTGCCTTTATAATAATCACCTGAACTACCGTCATGAACGATAACAACAATGGCATTAACGCCTTCATTTCTGAGCTTGTTTGTATAATGCGTCACAACTTGTGCTTGGTTTTCAAATACTAAATTATCGACTATGCCGGGTATCACCATTTGAGGCGTGATCTCGAGTGTTATGCCGATAAAGCCAATAGGTACGCCATTAACTTCGTGTACCACGTAAGGTGGGAGTACAAGCTCACCCGTTTTTGCATCGCGCACGTTTGCGCCTAAGGTTAGGTAGTTCGAGCCTTGCCAATTTGGATGAATAAAAGGGCCATTTGCATGATTGCCTCCATTTAATAAACGTAGCATTTCGTCGCTACCCTCATCAAATTCATGGTTGCCAGCAGCACCTATAATTTGGCATGGGTTTGAGGCCAAGGTATTGCAATAGTCTTGCACGATATTTAAAAAATCTATTGCCGGCTCGTCTTGCAATAAAGCCGATTCGGCTGGGCTTGCGCCAACATGGTCCCCTGCATGCAGTACAAAGCTGTGCTCGTTTGTATTTGATATAGCGGCTAATAAATGACGAGTGAGTTGATACATTCCGCCGTGTTGCTCTAAATCTGGAATTTGACCATGAAAATCATTGATGCCTAAAAGCTGAACCGTAAACTCTTCATTTGGGTTAGTGTTACTTGTCTTAGTTATTGGTTTTTTGTAGGCGCTTGCGCATGCCAGTAAAGAAAAAACAGTTGTGAGTACAAGAATTGACTTAGCAAGGAAAGGTAATCCGCTTGGTAATAGCTTATTCAATAGCATTAAAGGTCTCGGTGTAAAAATAAAGATGGTAGAGAATACTAATTAGGTTAATAAATAGTTTAGGTCATTCGTTCATTTACTTAAAATTGGTACGCAAATTATGCATTGAATAAAAGCCAAGTTCTATCTTGCGCGCCACTTATCCAGCAAAACCGCCAAAACAATAACCACGCCTGTGATGATACGTTTAGCG
>CAZXTD010000013.1:40766-47153 GCA_964643575.1 uncultured Glaciecola sp.
CCCCATTTGTGCAAGGCCGCTGTCTAAAACGGCTATAATGAGCACGCCTAAAAATGTACCGATTACCGTGCCACGCCCGCCCATGAGGCTGGTGCCGCCAATGACGGCTGCCGCTATTGCTGAAAGCTCAAGTCCGATGCCAGCGTTAGGGTCGCTTGCACCCAAATAGCTAAGATTAGCGAGGCCAGCTAGTGCCGCAAGTAGGGCCGACACAACAAACACAATAACCACTTTAGGGTCGGGCTTTATACCCGACATTAGGGCGGCTTTTTTGTTACTGCCAATAGCGATTAGGTGACGCCCAAACACGGTATAGTTAAGTATAAAATGACCGATAATCACCACGCTAAATGCAAGTAGCATCATAAATGATATGCCAATAAATGGAATAGGGTCGCTCAGGCCTTGCACCGACGCACCAACAAAAAGCGTTTGTGAGTCGGAAATCACGTAAGACAAACCACGAGCAGCTTCAAGTACGCCCAATGTGACAATAAACGAGGGCAGCTTAAACCAAGATGACAAATAGCCGCTAGAGGCGCCTACTGCTGCTAAAAATAGCATCGCGATAATAATTGCGGGAAAAACCGGTAAGCCAGTTTGCACAATGAGGACGCCAATAATTGTGCTACTTAAAGCGATAAGAGAGCCTACTGAAAGGTCGATACCGCCCACAATAAGTACAAATGTCATGCCGACGGCTATAAAGGTGAGGGCTGGAAGTTGGCTAAGAATAGTTTGCAGAGTGATAAGCGAAAAAAAGTTTGATGTTTGTGTACTAAACAGCAAAATTAACAGCGCTAAAACAATAAGTAAGAAATATGATTTTACGAAGTTCAATGGATTTTTTCCTTTTTACCTAGCACTTTGCATAGTTTTTTATATAGCCTTTTGCATCGGATCGGCGGTTTGAGAAAAGGCTAGACTCAATGCCGCCTCGTTGGAAAAATGCTCGGGGCCGAGTTCTCCCGCTATCTGCTGATTACTCATCACAATAATTCGGTCGCAAACATTAAAGAGTTCTTCAAGTTCGCTTGATACCACAACAATGCTCGCCCCCTTTGCTTTAAGCTGCCTCAATTGTGAATAGATTAAGCTTTTGGTAGCAACGTCGACGCCTCGGCTTGGCTCGTCTAGCAAAAATATTTGGCTTTTTGCAAAAAGCCAGCGTGCGAGCAAGACCTTTTGTTGATTACCCCCACTCAAACTTTCAATAGACTGTGACTGCTTATCGTGTTTAACCGCAAGCGAGCTAAAGAGCTCACGACAGCGGCTTTGAATATTTGAAAAAGATAGGGTTTTGATAATTGAAGATTGAGCATTTGCGCTGGCTAAATCAGCAATGGAGGCGTTAAACGCCAAGCTTTGCTGTGCAAATATGCCTTGTTGTTTTCGGTCTTCGCTGAGCATGCCTATGTTAAGTTGGGTAGCATGAGCAGTATTTTTAACGACCTCTGCTTCAGCTGTTTCAGCCTTGTTTAGTTCGTTATTACTTGTGTGCTTAAATCTCAAAACTTGTCCGCTATCAAGCGGGCTGAGGCCATAAATAGCCTCGAGGACTTCGGTTCTGCCTGCGCCCGCTAAACCAGCGATACCAACAATTTCACCCGCATACAAGCTTAAGTTAATTGGCGTAGTTAGCGCTGATGTTGTGCAATTTCGCATCTCTAGCACTTTGGCACCGCGCTGTTTTTGGTCGTTATTGTGAACGGGCAAGTGCATATTGTAATTGGGAGCTAATGCGCCTTTGGACATCGCTGAAATAAGGCCTTCGATATTGGTGTGTGTAAGCGATGTGTCAAGCACTAGAGAACCATTGTTGCCCTTAAAAGTATTCACTAGCTCACCATCACGTAAAACAGCAACGCGATGGCACTGGTCTAAAATATCTTGTAGGCGATGGCTAACATAAACAATACTCACGCCAGTTTGCGCAAGGCTTTGGATAATTGTGTGTAAAGTATCGCTTTGTTGTTGACTCAGCGCTGCTGTGGGCTCATCTAATATTAGCAATTGGCAGTCTTCACTCAAAGCTTTACAAAGCTCAATGAGTTGCTTTTGCGCCAAACTTAATGACGAAACTTTTGTCTGCGGGTCAAGCGCTTCTAATCCGAATTTTGCCAGCAAAGACTTTGCTTTCTTATTTACTTCACTGGTATTTATTTTGCCGCGCGTGTTAGGTAATTTTCGCAAGCTAATATTTTGTGCAACGCTAAGCTCGTCAATAAGGCTAAGCTCTTGAGAGGCAAATGATACGCCTTGCAGCATGGCATCGGCAACATTAATTGGCTTATATGGTTTTGCATTTAAAGCGAGCGTGCCACTGTCTTTTTCGACCAAACCGCAAAGTATATTGATGAGGGTAGATTTTCCGGCACCGTTTTCACCTACCAGTCCAAAAACTTCACCAGCGTGCAAACTAAAGTTAAGGTTTTTTAAAACTGGCACAGCGTAAGCTTTCGAAAGATGCGCGACACTGAGTCTAACAGATGAATTACTCAAGTTAATCCTTTACCTTATATTGCGCTGATTATTTATCGCTAGTAATAAGCGATAAGGGGGTTTCGGTCACACTGTCTAAGCTTTTACCCGAAACGGCTTGAAGCGCGTTTTCGATACCAAAAATGGCGAGCTTGCCACCAAACTGGTCGACGGTAGCTAAAATATCTCCGGATTCAATATGCGTATGTATTGCTGAGATATTGTCAAAACCAACAATAATAGGTGGGGTATCTAAATTAGCTCGTTTAACACTTGCAAGTGCGCCTAAGGCCATATTGTCATTGGCGGCAAAAATAGCGCTTACTTGAGGATGTTGAATGAGTAAAGATGAGGTGACTTGCGCCGCCTTTGTTTGTTCCCAGTTTGCACTTTGTAAAGCGACATTGTTGAGGCCAGATTCTTCTATTGCTTCTAAAAATCCGTCGCGGCGTTGCTGTGAGTTAAACGCGGTTGGGATGCCCTCTAGCACAATAACTTGGTCGCCCTTGTTAAGGCGCGAAGCCGCATATTCAGCAGCCATAAAAGCGCCTTTTTTGTTATCTGGGCCAACAAAGGGAATTGTCGCACCGTACTCATTGAGCGTGCTTTGGTCTAGTTTATTGTCAATGTTTACTACAATAATGCCAGCTTCTATTGCCTTAACTAAAACGGGCACTAAGGCCTTAGAGTCTGCTGGTGCAATCACAATCGCATCTACATCAATGGCAATCATTTGATTAACCAAAGAGACTTGCTGCGCTAAATCACTTTCGTTTTTTGTGCCGTTAATAACAAGGTCGTAATTTTCGCTATTGTCAGTTTGGTGCTGCCGCGCTTGCTCGGCCATATTGACAAAAAACTCGTTCGCCAAGGACTTCATTATTAGGCCCACTTTTGGTTTGTCTTGCGGGGTATCTGAATCACTACCTGAGTTTGAGGATTCCGGGTTATTCGGTTGCGAGCAGGCACCAAGTAATAATGCGAACAAAGTGAATATAAATAGACGGCAAGTTTTCAAAACAAAATTCCTAGTACCAATAATGTAAATGAAAAGTTAACACCTACCGACTAAGATAGGAATTACAATATTGTCTATTGCCTGTTTTATTTTTTATTGCCATAAAAAAACGCGCATACTCTGATGCGCGTTTTATCACAATCAAACACTTGTTTTGACTGGCGCTTAATCGACTTCTTTGAGCAACTCTTTAATAGCGCGCTCAAGCTGCTGATCACGACCTTGCGTGATCACGCCAGGGGCATTTTTGACCAAAATATCGGGTGCCGTTTCGTTGTTCTCTAACCACTCTCCCGCTTTGTTTTTAGCGCTGACTGGCACAACACCCCAATATCCGCCCGTGGGTAAACCTTCCCAACCTGCAAAGCTACATGTGCCTGGTACTGGCATACCAACAGATTTACCCAGCTTCAGGTCTTTGTAGCCGCTTGCATAGCAGTGGCCGTCGCTATACATCGACTCATTAAACAGTGAGATTACCGGTTTGGTGTAACGTGAAGTCGGCTCGCCACCCACCACTTTTCCTTCTATCGCGTAGGTTAAGAAAGGTTCGCCGGTAAAGAACATAGCCAAATCTGCTACAAGGTCACCGCCGCCGTTAAAGCGGGTATCGACCACCATGGCTTTTTTATCGGCAAAGCGCCCCATCATGTCATTATATATGCTGCGATATGGGCCGTCGCCCATGCCCGGAATGTGCACATAACCTAATTGTCCGTTACTGCGCTCAAGCACTTCGTCTTCGTTTATCTTTACAAAACGCTTATACAGCAAGCGATTTTCTGCGCCTAAGGAAATTGGCTTAACCGTATACTCTTTGCTTGAGTTGTTGACTACATCGAGTATTTCAATCAGAGTAAATTTATCTACCTTACGGTTAAGTAGTTTAGGCCAGTCTATATTTGTGCTAATTTCTTGGCCGTCAATTTTAGTGATAAGCATACCGGGTTTAATATCAATGTTAGCCTTATCTAGCGGGCCGCCGTTAATAACTTCTGTTACCTTTACGCCTTTGCCTATGTGGCCATAATCGTAAAATATACCTAAAGAAGCGGTTTGGTCACCATCACTGCCAGTACCTCTAAAGCCAGCGCCAGCGTGCGATACGTTTAACTCGCCTAACATCTCACTAAGCAGCTCTGTAAATTCATGCGCATTGCCTAAATGAGCGACTTTGGGTTTATATTCGTCGTACATTTGTGGCCAGTCGATACCATGAAAGCTTGGCTCGTAAAATATTTTTGAAGTGCGCAACCAAACATGGTCAAAAGAGTGTTGGCGCAAGGCGTTTTGATCTATAAGGACTTCTTCATTAAAACTGACAGACTCGCGAGCGCCTTTATCAAGGTCAAGTTTGGCTATTCGACCACCGCTCAATAAATAAAGATTTTCCATGTCTTTATCCCATTGCAAAGAGCCGCCCCGTGCGTTTAGGCTAATTGTTTTTTTGGTTTCTTTTTTACGTACGTCGGTTTCCCATAAATCAAAGTTATCTTCAAAACGTGATAAGTAATAAAGCTTGCTGCCGTCTTTATTGAGGACTGCGTCGCCAAGCGTTGATGAATGAATTGTTAAGCGTGCTGTGCGGTCTTCTAAACCGCCCCAGTCAATTTCAATTTTGGCTATTTCTTCTTTTTCATCCTCAGACGATTTATCTTCAGATTCGTTTTCTTCATCGCCGGTTTTCGCTTCTTTTTCGGCTTCCTCAGCGGCTTCTTCGATGGCTTGCATCAGTTTGAAGTCGTCTTCGTTTAGTCTAAATTTATCCCATTCTTCTTGTGTTAAAAACATGGCGTAAACATCTTGTTGGCTGCGTCCGCTGGTGGCATAGCTGCGCAAACCTTCTCTATTGCTAAACCAGATAATTTGTTTGCCTTCGTTGACCCACTTAGGACGGCTATCGTAATAGCCGCTTGGTACTATCACGTTCATCGCTTCGCTGCCGTCGGCTTTTACTAGTGCTACGTCCGAGTTGTTTAATAGCTTGTCGTACTGAAACAATAACCACTGGCTGTCGGGGCTCCAGCTAAAGTACTGGTCGCCGTCGCGCATGTGAATCATCTTGTCGGCGCTAATCAGTGTGGTGACTTTGCTGCTTTCTAAATCCATAACGCGTAAGGTTTTGCGGTCTTCAATAAAGGCGACTTGTTTGCCATCAGGCGAAATTTGCGGCAGGTAATTGTCTTTTTCGTTACTGATTAAGGGGCTTTCTTTGATTAAAGTGGCGGCATAGAAAAACGGCTCTTGTTCGCGCACCTTTTCGGCTTTAAAGATACTCCATTTATTATCACGCTCTGCGGCATAAAGAATGTAGTCGCCGTCAGGAGAGAATTCAACAAAGGCTTCTTGCGCAGGTGTGTTGGTTATTTGCTTGGTAAATGCGCCATCGCTTGACCCGACAAACACTTCACCATTAGAAATAAACGCAATTTCTTTACCGCTGGGCGAAACTGACATGTCGCTTATATCGCCATTAACCTTTGCCATTTCTAGATTATTGTCGATGTCTTGTGTACGAATGCTAATGTCGACTTTTTGCGGCTTTTTACCTTCTTGCATGGTGTAAACGCTGCCATGATGCGTAAAGGCTAGGACGCCGCTACCACCAGACAAAAACCTGACAGGGTGTAAGCTAAAATCAGTTAACTGCTTGGTACGAGAAGGGCGGTTTATGTTGAGGCTAAACACGTTAAATGAGCCCTCTTGCTCACTTAAATAATACAACGATTTGCCGTCTTGACTGAACACGGGGTTGCGGTCTTCACCATTAAAGTCGGTGAGCTGTGTATGTTTATTGTCACTTACATCATAATGCCAAATGTCGCGTGTTATTGCCGAGCGATGGTGTTTGCGCCATGGGTTTTCAAAGCCCTTGTTGTCGTGGTAGA
>CAZXTD010000014.1:0-29884 GCA_964643575.1 uncultured Glaciecola sp.
ACGCGACGATATTCCTGCTTCTGCAGACCTCTATCTTGAAGGCTCTGACCAGCATCGTGGTTGGTTTATGTCGTCTTTAATGACCTCAACTGCTATGCACGGCCACGCCCCTTACAAGCAAGTGTTGACCCACGGTTTTACAGTTGATGCAAACGGCAAAAAAATGTCGAAGTCTTTGGGCAACGTTGTTGCCCCACAAGAAGTCACCAATAAACTAGGCGCAGATATTTTGCGTTTATGGGCGGCGTCGACCGATTACCGCGGCGAAATGACCGTGAGTGACGAGATTTTAAAACGTTCTGCAGATGCCTACAGACGCATCCGTAATACTTGTCGCTTCTTATTATCAAACTTAAACGGCTTTAATCCTGAAACTGACTTAGTTGCGCCAGAAGACATGGTCGCGCTCGACGCATGGGCGGTATCTCGTACTAAACAAGTACAAGAGCAAATACTCGCAGCATATGAGCAATATGACATGTTGATTGTGTGCCAAACACTCATGCAGTTTTGCTCTATCGAGATGGGCAGTTTTTATCTGGATATCATTAAAGACAGACAATATACGGCAAAAGCAGACGGTAATGCGCGCCGTTCATGTCAAACAGCGCTGTATCATATTATGGAATCTTTGGTTCGCTGGATGGCGCCTATTATGAGCTTTACCGCTCAAGAGCTATGGGAAACCATGCCGGGCAAGCGAGACCAATTTGTGTTTACCGACACATGGTATAAAGGCTTGCCTGAAGCCGATGCGCAATCAAAAGGCTTTGATGACGCTTATTGGCAGCAAGTGATGACGATTAAAGCTGAAGTAAACAGCGTGCTCGAAAAAGCGCGTAACGCGAAAACGATTGGCCCGTCATTAGAGTCAAAAGTGACCTTATATTGTGATGACAAAACACAAGCAATATTAGCTAAACTAGAAGACGAACTTCGTTTTGTATTGATCACTTCAGAGGCCAGCGTCGCCGATATTGGCAACAAACCTGATAACGCTGAGGCCACCGGTGATGCCAATTTGTTTGTAGTGGTTGAAAAGTCTGAAGATCAAAAATGTACTCGTTGTTGGCACCATAAGCCAGAAGTTGGAAAGGATCCTAAACATCCGGAACTCTGTAACAGATGTATAGAAAATGTAGATGGCAATGGAGAGCAGCGTCATTATGCGTAATTCGTTCCGTGATTTATTCCAAGAAACTGGATTGCGTTTTGTTTGGATTTCTGTAATCGCTTTTATATTAGATCAATTAACAAAGCGTATGGTGATAGCTGAGATGGACTTGTATCAGTCGATTCAGTTGACTGGTTTTTTTAATCTAACCTATGTTCATAATTATGGTGCCGCGTTTAGTATTTTATACGATGCCGGCGGATGGCAGCGCTATTTTTTAAGCGCAGTTGCTATTATAGTGAGTATTGTAATTGTATGGTGGCTTCGTCAATCAACCAAGCAGCAAGTACTTTTGCCGGTTGCTTTCGCTTTTATTTTAGGCGGTGCATTAGGCAATGTGTTCGACCGCCTAATGTATGGCTACGTTATCGACTTTTTAGACTTTTATGTAGGCAACTATCATTGGCCAGCATTTAATATCGCCGATTCGGTAATTTTTATCGGCGCAGCACTCCTGATTATTGACATGTTTAAAAACAAAGAGCAAAACGAAGATGAGTGATATCGCAATAAGTGACAACAGTGAAGTGCTATTACACTTCGATTTAACCCTTGAAGACGGCACTGCGGCCGATAGTACTCGCGTTAACAACAAACCTGCTAAAATGAAAATGGGCGATGGCAGTTTAATGCCTAATTTTGAAGACTGTTTGCGTGGCTTAAAGGTGGGTGATAAAAAATCATTCTCGATTGCTGCAAACGATGCTTTTGGTATGCCAAACCCCGACAATATTTATCATTTAGATCGTACAAAATTTGCCGCCGACATGGACATCAAAGAAGGCATGATAATGGGCTTCGCTCAACCAGACGGTAGCGAAATACCGGGCGTTATTAGAGACATTGCAGGACACTCAGTCACGGTTGATTTTAATCACCCGTTGGCGGGTCAAAATGTTGTGTTTAATGTTGAAATTATAGAAGTGTCTTAAGTTAATTGGCGCGAGTATAGAAAGAGGTGAGCATGCAAATTCATTTAGCGAATCCAAGAGGGTTTTGTGCTGGCGTAGACCGAGCTATTACGATAGTCGAACGCGCCTTGGAAATTTTTGAGCCGCCAATTTATGTTCGTCATGAAGTAGTACATAACCGTTTTGTTGTGGATGGACTCAAAGAACGCGGCGCGATATTTGTTGACGAGCTCAGTGAAGTTCCCGACGATGCTATCGTAATATTCTCAGCTCATGGCGTATCTCAGCAAGTTCGTAGCCAAGCAACTGACCGAGGCTTAAAAGTATTCGACGCAACATGCCCATTGGTGACAAAAGTGCATATGGAAGTGATGCGCGCAAGTAAAAAAGGCACAGAATGCGTGCTAATTGGCCATCATGGACACCCTGAAGTTGAAGGTACCATGGGGCAATACAGCAACCCTGACGGCGGCATTTATTTGGTCGAGTCTATACAAGACGTTGAGCAATTAACTGTTAACAACCCTAACGAGCTTTATTACTGCAGCCAAACAACGCTATCAGTCGACGACACTGCTGAAGTGATTGAAGCTTTAAGAGCGAAATTCCCTAAAATCGACGGCCCGCGTAAAGATGACATTTGTTACGCTACGCAAAATAGGCAAGACGCAGTAAGAGATCTTGCCAGCGACTGCGAAGTGCTATTGGTCGTCGGTGCACAAAACTCTTCTAACTCTAACCGCTTACGCGAACTTGCTGAAAAAATCGGTGCGCGTGCTTATTTGATTGCAGACAAAGACTGCATTCAAAAAGAATGGCTAGAAGATGTTAAGCACATAGGCGTTACTGCAGGCGCATCCGCACCTGAAGTCCTTGTTGAAGGCGTTATCGAAAAGCTGACCGAGTGGGGTGCAAGCAAAGCCACTGAAAGAGAAGGTCGCCCAGAAAACGTAGAGTTTGCCGTACCCAAAGAGCTCCGCATCAAGCAAGTCTCTTAAGCGAAAAATCGTAGCACCCGCAAGCAACATCAAGCTGTCGCGACGAAAAACTTACTTACTCAAGCTTTGTCGCAGAAAGATATACCAAGCTCGCAGCGTCATGCTGGTCGAGCTTGTACTGCTTGGAGTCGAACGAAAAGTTCCTAAACGAATGGAGCTCAATTTGATAACTACCGCTGGCATTGCTAATGTTTTGCAAGATTTCAAGCCCACCCGATGTAAAAAGCTTTTTATCATGATAAATATAAGCGTAACAAAAAAGGCTTTTGCATTTTATAAAATGAAGGCGCACTTGGTCTGACTTTTCATGAAGAATAAAATAATCACTAATAATGGTTTCTAGCTCAAAAGAATTGTTATCGTCATCAGGTTTACTGTCAAAAGCTAATTTTGCTTCCCACTCGGTAGCAGATAACTTTTCTTCGAGCAATTCAAAAGGCGTACCCACTAAACGTTTGTCGAGACTAGCCGAACTTGAGTTAAGAGCATCGAGTCTTGCGCGAGCGAGCTCGTATCTCAATTTCAAATCATTCATAAGAGTATATATCTCACGATAATCTGCACTTAGCTTTTCTTTTTGAGCTTGTGTATATCTTAGTTTTGTATCGGGTAACTCGTCTATCACTTCACTTTCTTGTTCTTTTAATGGAGGTGTTAATGCCAAATTCGATGCATCACTCTGTTGCTCGTTATCGACAAGTACCGCCTGTTTTTGCACAAGCACTGGTGTTTGATCATCAGATAGCTCTAAATTTTCAGAAAACTTGGCACTACTATTTAAGCTTAAACGATACTCGTTCGCACCGTAGCTAAGTAAAAACGTCAGTAATATTAGCGAATATTTTAGTGTCTCAGTCATTACTATTGCCCCCAGTAGAAGAAAAATAGTAATGTATGATAAATTCAATGTGAGAAATGCCATTATACTCGCGCACGTAACTGCTACTCGCGCCTTGTCTCAGTTCGTTTGCCCAACCTTGGTTTTTCATAGCGGACAAAGAAGCGCCGAACGCCTCATAGTTTTCATATTTAAGGTAAAGCGTGCATTGCAGCATTTTGCAGTCTACCTTTTTTAAAATGCCCAAGTAATCGTTATTAGAAGTTTCAAAGAATGCCAATATCAAACGTTCGTATTCATTTGCTTGTTCACTATTGTCTTTAGCGCGGTAAAAAGCTTCGAACTTTGCAAATTCTGCTTTATTGGACTTTGCTATATGTAAGTCAAAAGGTGCGGGCAAGTAATCGGCAAGCTGTTGTGCTGATACTTGGCCTAATTGTTCTAATTGCCCGTTCACTTTTTTATAATTTTTTTTAAGCTCTGTATACGCTGCTGCTGCATTAGAATAATTTGTTTGCAGCGTATTTATCTTATTTTTAAGCTGTGTAGCTTCATCACTTACATTTTCAGATTCACCGATTGGGTAAGAGCTATTCGCAATTTCTAAAGATAAATTATCATGTGATGACGGTTGTTTGAGATTATCATTATATGAGGGTAGGTCGGCAGCAGCGCTAGATACACTAGCATCGCTGGTTTGCACACTGTTTAGATTGTTTTGTGTGTACTGTGATAACAAAAAACCAGCTAAAGCGGCTATCGCTGCGCTTAAGAGAAAACGAGAAAGCTTGATAATAAAAGTCCTTTTTGTATCTTTCTATAGCCTTAATGTTATCACAAACTAGCTCTGTTCTTAAGCGCGTTATTTCTCCATACACAACCTTTTAGTAAATCATTTCACAAGCTGTCTATCGCTAACGATTCACCCCTAGCTGAAACTCTCGTTTTTAAAAATCTTGCCGATATTACTAATACTGTCCTCTTGTGCAGTATAACTTCAAATTTAATACCTTAGACTTATTCAAAATAACCAAGCGTTGACAAAAATCAGTAAAGTGGCGCCATGGAAATAATTTAGTTAATAGTAAAGAGCGATGCCAAAACCGATAAACAACTCGAGTCAATTAAGCAAATTATGCTTTCAAACCAATCAGCAACGGGCCTTAAGCGCCCAGCGTGGCGTAGGTATGATTGAAGTGCTGGTGACTTTACTCGTCTTGTCGGTGGGCCTGTTAGGTGTTGCGTCTTTGCAGTTTGTGGGTTCGTTCTCAAACAAAGAGGCTTTGGCCCGCACCCATGCTGTAATGGTTGCACAACAAATGAGTGAAAGGCTGCGTGCTAGCACAGTTGCCTCACAAGAGACCGACGGTTTTGTGGTTAACAACAACTACTTTGACGACAATATTTATAATTTTGGCAATTTGTCTTGTGGTTCAGACTTATCACCTCACGCTTGTCATTGTCCAGTTATTCCTACCACTATCCCAGATTGCCAAACGGGTGAGTGCACAGCTGATGAAGTAGCCATTTTTGATGCTTATCAAATGTCGTGCTCTTTAGCGCGAGAAACACCTACCGCCACGCTAGAAGTATCGTGTAATGATTCGGATGACACTGACGGCGACGACTGCACAGCAGGCTCAATTCATACTATTTTGGTTAAGTGGCCAATGCAAAGTTGGCGCGACCAATACAAAAAAGCAAACCGAAAGTGTAATGCTGCTAATGAGCAACAGTATGACTGTGTGGTAGTGGAGGTAACCTTGTAATGAGTGCGCTCAAGCCAAACACGCAGAAATATTTACAAATGAAATCTATCAAGAGGCAGGCGGGTTTTTCTTTACTTGAGATTATGATCTCTCTCGCTTTAGGGCTCATTATATCAGCAGCCATTATTCAAATTATGGTCAGCAACAGCCTTACGCAGCAGTTAAACCGAGCAGTGGCAAGCACGCAAGAAAGTGGTCGCTACATTATTACACGTATGCGCAATGAACTTCTTATGATTGGTTTGTATGACCAACTTAACCCTAATTTGAGCCGCTTAGTGGATATCGCAGAAGAAGAATCTTTTGTGCGTAATCATCCTATTCCATTGCCTGGCGATTTTGTTAATCGAGCAGGGCTAGGTGCGATTCAGGGCATTGATGGTGCAAATGATACATTGGTTATTAGTTTGCAATCTGAGCGAGATTGCCGTGGTTACAAATTAGGCTATGCCGATGATGAAGAGTTTTATGTGGTAAACCAATACTACGTTGACGGTACAACCCTAAAATGTCGAGGGTTTGACGGTCGTTATTTGCGCGGGCAAAAAATTGCAGTGGGTCACAATAGCCATGCTGCTTTTACACTACTAGACGACGTTTTGAGCTTTCAAGTTAATTATGGTTTAGCAAACCCTGCAGGCAACAACGGTCAAACGTTGCCCACTCAATATGTGGATGCATCTCAACTTGCTGATGCATTTAATGCCGGAATGCACGTTGTTAGCTTGCGTTTGGCGTTTGTGATTAAAGGCGAGGGCGATATCCGGCTCGACCAAGCCAGTACTTTCAAACTGTTAAACGAAGATACTATCACCGCCCCAGATAATGGCATGTACAAATCATTTGAAACAACTATCACACTCAGAAACATGAAAAATTTTGCAAGAGGTGGCGCATGAATATTCAGCAATTAAAGTCGCAACGTGGTCTCGTGCTTGTGTTTGCATTACTCGTATTATTGTCGATTACTATTTTAGGGGTTTCGTCTGTATCAAGCAGCGTTATGCAAGGTAAAATGGCAAGCTCCATCGAACGAAAATCAGTCTCGTTTGATGCCGCTGAAGCTGCAATAGCTGGCGTAGTGTTTGAGTCTGAAGATGAATCAGTGTTGATTGACGCTGCACTTACTGACCCGCTTTCTGAAGCAAGGCAACTTCCCGAAATCGACCTAGCAAACGATAGTTTAAGTTGTTTCGACAATAATCGAACTGACCGAGTCATGACTAAAAATGGCTTACCTTTTGGGCAGCGCCATACAGCAGTTGCCCGCTATAGCGATAATCCGCCTGTCGACAGTTGGTCTAAAACCGCTTTTGTGCGAGAGCAAGCATGCCGAGGGTCAAGCAATGTGATTGGCGGCAGCAATATCAATTGTCACGTATTTATTATACGTGGCTGTGGGCAAACGATTGGGAGCAATTATGTAATAGCGAATACATTAACTGCTGCCGTATTTGCGCCTGCAACTAATCAATGAGGATACAACGATGAGAAGTAAAAAATTAAGTATCTCGTTTACCGCCTGTTTTTTCAGTTTCATGATCAGTTTCAGTGCTTTTGGAGACGATCTAGAAATTTACCTTGGCACCAGTAATTCTGAAGTCACTTATAAACCAAACGTACTGTTTATAATGGATACATCAGGCAGTATGAGTAACAAAGATGGTACCAATGAATCGCGTATGCAGCGCGTGCAAAACGCTTTGCGCAACTCACTAGGTAGCGCTACCAATATTAACGCTGGCTTGATGCGTTTTTCTGACTTTGGTGGCCCTGTGTTGTTCCCTGTTCGCGACATTGACGATCCGGTAACGCCTGAATTAGTGGTACCCGTTGTATCAAGTAATGATGACGCCACAGAAATAAACTCAGTAATGAATAATAACAGCAACATTTTAACCTTGTCGCAAGATACAAACACAGTATACACAGGACTCCGGTATCAAGACATAAACATACCCAGAGGAGCAACAATAACAAGCGCTGCAATCAGGTTTGCATCTTCGGGGATTAATACCGCTACTACCGATTTTATCATTAAAGGCGAAGCGACAGGTGACTCACAAGAGTTTGAAAGCACGAACAACAATATTTCGGGCCGTGATCAAACTGCCGCACAAATAGTGTGGGATGCAAACAATGCATGGCCAAACTTTGAGGAAACAATACTCAGCCCTGATATCACCAATATCATTCAAGAAATCGTTAATCGTAGCGATTGGTGTGGTGGAAACAGCTTAGCGATCATCTTAGAAACCGCGAATATGATTGCGGGTAGTGACCGTCGCTCGTTTTCAAATGATGAGGGTAACAGCCGTTCTCCCCAACTACTCATTTCGTACGACGATACAACCGCAACCGGTTGTGTGCGCGACAGATTTGTATATCAAGTTGACCAACAAGATGAAAACGCCGAGGAAAGAAGCAATGGTTATCAATCAACCGGTTCTGAACTCACTTTTCATGAGTCCTCTAACAGTTTTATTGGCGTACGTTTTAAAAATATAAATTTGCCGCGCGGCGCAAATGTGACTAACGCCTACTTAGAATTTACTGCTTATCAAAACGGGACAAGTTCAGGCGCCAGAATGACAATAAGAGGGGTTGATCAAAATGATCCAAGCGACTTTTCTCCATACTATCGTTACATGCTGCGCGACAAGCCAAAAACATCAGCAACAGTCGACTGGACAAACATCGAACCTTGGTATCGCAACGGTGTGTATCAAAGCCCCCCTGTGACTTCTATTGTTCAAGAAATTATTGACCGCTCGGGCTGGAATGCCAACAATGAGATGATCTTAGTGATGTCCAACTTTAATTCTGCAAAGAGAGGGGCATATACATACAATGGAAAACCATCGGGCGCAACACGACTAGTGATTGAGTTTGAAGGTAATGCTACGCCGGGCAGTTCGTCGACAGTGCGCCAACATCTTATTAGTAAAGTTGACGAACTAAGCGCAAGCGGCCTTACGCCGATTGTTGATACGCTGTATGAAGCTGCATTGTACTATGGTGGTAGAGACGTTGATTATGGTCGCGAACGTGGTCAAGGTAGCGTGTCGAGCTCGGTTCGCAGAGCCACGCGAGTTAGCTACAGAACATCATATGTGGGCGCAGACTCTGTCAAACCTTTTGGCTGTACAGCTGATAACTTAAGCAGCAGTGCGTGTCAAAATGAATATATTCCAGTAGGTGCAAGATACATTTCGCCAGTACAAGATTTGCAATGCCAAACAAATAACCACATTGTGCTTTTGTCAGACGGTAGTGCTAACAATAACCACAGTGTTAGCAAAATACAGGCGATGCTAAATAAAAACTGCACAGGTTCAGGCGGTGAAAAATGCGGCTTAGATCTTGTTAAAAACATAAGTGACACTGGCGACTCGGTTATTGATGCTCGCGTAATTACACACACAATTGGCTTTGCTGCTAACTCAACCGCAAACAATTTCTTAAATCAATTAGCTTTGCAAAGTGGCGGAGGCTTTTACCGCGCAGAAAACAGTGAAGAACTACTCACTGCATTTGAAACCATCTTGCGCCAAGTTAAAGACGTTAACTCAACTTTTGTGTCGCCGGGTGTTGCAGTAAATCAGCTTAACCGTTTATCACACCGGGATGAGCTTTACTTTGCATTATTCAAGCCCGCTGAGGGCACTTTATGGCCAGGTAACTTGAAGAAGTACAAGATATCGGGTGATAGAGTGTTAGACAAAAACGGCTTAGATGCGGTTGATGATGCCTCAGGCTTTTTCTCTGAAAACAGTCACAGTTTTTGGTCTCCACTCGCTGACGGTAATGATGTGAGAGAGGGCGGGGCAGCAAGCCGGCTTGACCTTGTCCGTAACATTTACACTTTTGACAATACGCCAGGCACAATTTTCTCAACTGCCAATCGTTTGCACGAGGACAATTCCAATATTAGTGCTGCAAACATGGCGGTAGACCAACTGCCAGACCCAGCCGGTTTGCGTGAGCAAGTAATAAAATGGTCGCGCGGCGTCGATGTCAAGGATGATGACGGTGATGGTTCATTCACAGATGTCAGAAACGCAATGGGTGACCCAATTCATTCGCAACCCGTTATTGTGAACTATTCAGATAACGATAGCGCCATATTTGTTGCGACTAACATGGATTTTTGCACTCAATTGATGCTGAAGACGGTAGTGAAAATTTTGCGATTATTCCAAATGAGTTACTAGGGAATTTGTACGAATTTTACCGCGATGGTTCAACCTTTAATCATCAGTATGGTTTAGACGGCGACCTCGTTTTACGTCAGGTTGGTGACAGAATTTATCTGTATTTGGGTATGCGCAGAGGCGGAAACAACTATTATGTATTTGATGTAACCGAAAAGGCTAATCCTAAGCTTGTCTTTAATATTGACGGTGGCAACGGCGACTACCTCAATATGGGGCAAACGTGGTCACGTCCAATTTTGACAAAAATCAAAATTGGCGGCACCACTAAAAACGTCATGATTGTAGGTGGCGGCTATGATGAAACTCAAGACACCAAAACAGTCAGAGGGGCAGATTCTGTCGGTAACAGTGTCTACATTATTGATGCAGAAAACGGCAGTTTAATATGGTCTGCCAGTAACGCCGACGCTAATTTAGTTATTCCTGAAATGCAGTACAGTATTCCTGCGCGCATCTCAGCGATTGACAGAGACAACGACGGCCTAGCCGACCATTTATATGTTGCCGACACGGGTGGTCAAATTTTTAGACTGGATATATATAACGGTGAGTCATTGAGTGATTTGGTTGAAGGTGGCTTAATTGCGTCTATGTCGGGCACTGCAGAGGAAGATAATCGTCGTTTTTATTATGGCCCAGACGTTTCTGAAATTTTGCTAGGTGACGAGCAATATTATGCAGTGGCAATTGGTTCTGGCTTCAGAGCAGGTCCTTTAAATACCACTATTGAAGACGAATTTTACATGATAAAAGACACCGGCGTGTTTTTAAAAGATAGCAATAACAAGTACAAGCGCCCAAGCACGCCTTATACGGCATCGAGCTTATATGATGCTACTGAGCATATGTTAACCTCGGCTGATGAGGCCGAAAGGGAAATAGCCAATACTGCGTTTGCCGATAAAAATGGTTGGTATATTAGGCTCACTGAAGGTGGTGAGAAAGTGCTCGCATCGCCGCTAATTTTAGACTTTAACGTATTCTTTACAACTTACTTGCCGGCATCTGCAAGCAGTAGCTTGTGTGCACCGCCAACAGGAAACAGCCGCGCTTACTTAGTCAGCTTGTTTAATGGTAATGCGGTGACTGACTTAAACAATGATAGTGAAGAAACTAAAGACGACCGATATGCGCAGCTCGCACAAACCGGTATTGCGCCTGACACCAAAATTCTGATTGAAAACATCGTTAAGCCCGTTGTGTGCTTGGGTGCTGAATGTGTGTCTGCTGTCATTGAACTCGATGCCGATGGCAATGAAGTGGCTTGTGGTACGCAGTTTGAGTGTTTAGCTCAAAATATTTACGGACGCTTTCAACGGGTACAAAAAGATGTCTGGAAAACCGAAATTGAAAAGCCATAAGGGCCACGTCATTCCCGCGTAGGCGGGAACCTCCTTGGAACACTTCGATATGAAACAGTTAAAGGGGGTATCGGGAGATTACCGCCTTCGCGGCAGCGATGGTGATTTTATCCGCAATGACAATTACTTAAACGAACAGCATTAGACTAATGAAACAAGCAAGTAGGAACGACCATGATGAAAAAGCAAATACAAAGCGGGTTTACGCTCATAGAGTTGATGATAGTAGTGGCAATTATCGGTATTGTATCGGCTATTGCTTACCCTAGTTATCAAAGTATGTTAGCCAGTAGCGCTCGAAGCACTGTGCAAGCCGACTTAATGTCATTTGCGACCGCTATGGAGCGTCATGCTGCCTCAAACTATAGCTATAAAGAGGCTGGAGTATCAAATGCTGATACTGGCAGCCCAGCTATTTTTGCTGCTTATTCACCCGCTTCAGAGCCAGAGGCAAACAAGAAATATACGCTGACTATTGATAGCGTATCGACTAATGGTCAAACATATGTGCTCAAAGCAACGCCGGTCGCGGGCACCAGCGTTGCAGGCACGGGTAATCTTTTTTATTACAGTGATGGGCGCAAAGCTTGGGACCAAGACACCAGCGGCTCGCTAGACAACAGTGAGTTTTGTTGGGGCTGTTGAACCTTTTTGTTTGCAATAATTGCGACTAGTTATCACAGCTCAAATTAGTGCCGGGCATGCGATCATCTATACCGTCCCGGTCACTGTCTTTACTGATACGGACTCTGCCTTGCAAGCTCAAAAATAAGGCTTTCGCTAAGCTGGCGTCTTTATCGCTTGGACAAAGCAACAGCGTCGCAGCTGAACTGCTCACGCCTGTATCATGAAACCGTATTAAGTTATTCGGCCCTCTCAACACTTCAGTTTTAGTGATAGCTTGACTTGAAATTAACAGTTTCTCGTCGTCATCGCGTATTTTATTTCTATTATTATCTACAAAACCGATAATCGGCGCTTGCCAGTTTGTACTGCAATTTTTAAAGTCAGTCGCAGGGCACAGCGTAACGCTTTCTTGGTGGGTAATTGCATGCAGTCTTGCTCGGTAGAGCATGGCACTTGTTTGATTAATTTGTGCGCTTATTCGGTTGTGTGCTACAAACCGATTAATATTCGGGCCTACCACAGTAAAAGAAATAGAAATAATAGCTAAAACAATGAGCAGTTCAAGCAGCGTTGTGCCCGCATTTAGCTTTTTGATATCTTGTCGAATTGATTGCATGCTAGCGTCCATGCTAGAAAAAGATGACGCTAATATTACTGATTACAATAGGCTGAACAACTGCCAATTAGCATAGTTTGCTAGCCTCAAATGTGTCGAGTAAATTGTCTTGGATGAAGCTCTTCAATTAAGAATATACAAGGCTAGGAACAAGTTAAATCAGTACCTGTTGCATCTTCATGCACACCGTCACTATTGCTATCTCGGGTAACTCTGACCCTACCTTGCATGTTAATGTTGACGCCTCTTGCCATTTTCACATCATTATTAGAAGGGCAAATAGTAATAGTAGTTATCATATTTGATGCGCCTGTGTCTGAAAAGCTAATGGAGCCAGAGGGCCCCGTAAAATCATTGTTGCCAGAACTAGCAGATGTGCTCATCAACAAGGGTTCTGAGGTATCGCGATCCCCGTTGCCGTTTGCATCAATAAATACAATTTTTGCTTGGTTCCAATTAGTACTGCAATTGGCAAAATCATTGGCTGGGCACACTAAGGCAGTTCCATTTTCGTCAATGGCTGAGTATCTTGCGAATTGAATGGCACTGCTTAGCTCATTAATCTCGCCGGTGATTCGGTTTTTTGCAATAATATCCTGTATGTTAGGCGCAACTACTGTTAAGGCGATAGCCGATACTGCCAAGGCAATAAGCATTTCGAGTAATGTTACGCCCCGTTGACGGTTTAATGCATGGTCTGCACAGCTTAAGCCAAATTTCACTTCACTACTCCTAATTAATATGGGTAAACTATACAGGTTACGCCTTTAATATAGGGTATCGGCTTATAGCGATACTTGTTTAAACCTATACCTTGTAAGCGCACAAAAACGAATCATATTGACACCCATAAACTCACAAGACGGAGCGAAACGAATGAAACAGGCGATTATTGAAGAAATGCGAGTGTTGCCATCCATTGAGCCAGATTTTGAAGTAAAAAGAAGAGTTGAGTTTATTAAGCAGCAGTTACTGTCGTCAGGCCTAAAGAGTTTAGTGTTGGGAATAAGTGGCGGCATAGACTCATGTACGCTTGGCCGGCTCGCACAACTTGCTGTTGATGAACTAAATAATCAATACTCTGATCTTAAGTTTCAGTTTATTGCCGTACGTTTACCTTACGGCGAACAAGCAGACGAAGCCGACGCGCAATTGAGCATAGATTTCATTAAGCCATCGCTTGCAGTAACTGCTAACATCAAAGCAGGCGCAGATGCAATTCACGCAGAAGCAGTCGACGCTTTGAAAAAAGCAGGGGCTTTTGATGCCGATGCAAGTAAAGACGATTTTGTCAAAGGTAATACTAAAGCCAGAGCCCGTATGGCCACTCAGTTTGATATTGCCGGATTAACTCAAGGCTTAGTTTTAGGTACCGACCATTCTGCAGAGAATATTACCGGTTTTTATACTAAATATGGTGATGGTGCATGCGATTTAGCGCCATTATTTGGATTGAGCAAACGCCAAGTTAGGCAGCTCGCCACATTTTTGGGTGCGCCCGAAAAAGTGATTACAAAAGCGCCTACCGCAGATTTAGAGTCGTTAAATCCGCAATTATCGGATGAAGATTCTTTGGGCTTAAGTTATGATCAAATAGATGATTTTTTAGAAGGCAAAAGTCAAGACGATACCGCCGACCAAAAACTTATCGCAATTTATCAGAAAACACAGCACAAACGTGTGCCAATCCCGACCATTTACGATATGTAATTGGTCACCAAACGGTGTATTGACGAGTAACTTATGAAAAAAGTAGAGGCAGTAATTAAACCCTTTAAGCTAGATGACGTTCGCGAGGCATTGTCTTCTATTGGGGTGTCTGGCTTAACGATTACCGAAGTGAAAGGTTTTGGGCGCCAAAAAGGCCATCAAGAACTTTACCGAGGGGCGGAATATCAAGTTGATTTTTTGCCAAAAGTTAAACTAGAAGTCGTGATAAACGACGACATGCTAGACCGCGCCATCGAAGCGATAGTGGGGTCCGCTAAAACGGGCAAAATTGGTGACGGTAAGATTTTTGTCTATGAAGCCGAGCGCGCCGTGCGAATTCGCACCGGCGAAGAAGGTGAAGACGCTCTTAATTAAGAGCGTTTTACTTTATCACGATTGTTTGTGACTTAATGTGAATGACCGCAGCCACCTTCGCCATGAACGTGGCCGTGAGCTATTTCGTCCTCTGTAGCATCGCGCACATCTTCAACGCTTATGTCAAATGCAAGCGTCATCCCAGCTAGTGGATGGTTGCCATCAACCGTTACATGCGTGTCGTCTTTATCAATAATAATAACCGACTGTTCACCATGATCGGTGGTTGCTCTGAAACTCATGCCAACTTCAACATCCATACCTTCAAACATGTTAGCTGGCACCTGTTGTACTAATTGGTCTTGACGTTCACCGTAGGCTTTGTCAGGTTCAACGTTAATTTCGAATTGATCGCCTTTTGTTTTGTCATAAAGTGCATCTTCTACACCAGCAATCATAAATTTTGAGCCTTGAATAAAGGCAAGAGGCTCATTGCCATCTGAAGAATCAATAACATCGCCATCGGCGGTTTTGACTGTGTAATGTAAGGTAACGACTTTGTTGTCTTCTATTTGCATAATTTTCCTAAATTTTTGCTTACCAATAAGCATTTGCTCAGTTTCTGTAGGTTTAACACGGCTAGTTTTTACGCTAATCGAGAGTGTAAGCAAGCGGTTTAACCTTCAGAACAAGCTCAGTGTCTTTTAAGCGTACCACAGAGCCGACTTCAGTGTCATTCGCCATTACCGCAAGCATATGCACTTTATCCTCCACTAATGCGAAGCGATTAATAACTCCGCCACGACGCCAGTTGTCGCCTAGTTGAATTTCGACATTGCTGCCTACCTGTAGTTTTTCGATAAGTTCATCTTTATTTTGTGCATCTATGTTTGCTTCTAACACAAAAGCAGCGCGCTTGTTTTTACCTAAAAACTTAGTGCGAGCAACAACCTCTTGGCCCATGTAGCAACCTTTATCAAAATCGATCGCACCTAAGCATTGTAAGTTGAGCATTTGTGGCACAAATTCACCTATGCTTTGTGCCTGAACATTGCCTATGCCCGCTTCAATCTCAAGCGCTTCCCAACGTTCAGGCATATTTTGTAGTAAGCCATTTTCGGATTGTTGAAGGAGTGCTTGCCCTCTACCGTTTAAATAAAGTAGATATCGAATGCTGGTATCGTTAAAGCATATAGCTTGGCCATATTCATTGCTTGAAACAGCAAGATGTTCGGTGCTTAAAGATTCAAAAAGTGACTTGATAGCCTCGAACGCATCGCTACCTGCGACACCAAATACGTCTAGGTCAGTGTTTAGATTAATATCGACTTTCGAGAATACACCATATTTTTTGAGCTGCGCTAAGCTTTCACTGGCAGCAGCCTCGTCAGCGGCCATCAAAAATGCTTCTTCATATTCGCTCAGTATCGACATGCTAAACATTTTGCCCTTAAAGTCGCAATGAGCACTGAGTCTTGACATATAAGCATTAAAATTCTTTGTTGCAACGGTAAGTTGACCGTGAAAATAATCGTTACGCTGCTCACCAGCAATACTAATAATTGACATATTTTCTAAAGGGGTAATAAACGCAGGTTCGCGAGCCAAAGCAGTCTCTCCAGTTGTTATCTTGTCATATTGTAAAGCAAATGGGGGCAAAGCTTACAATTTAAAGCTAGAAATCGACGATGGATCAGTTTTGCTATAAGCCGCTTAATGTTAAACTGCACAAAAAGGAGAATTCATGTTTGAAGCAAAAAGATTAGCCCGACTAAAATGGGCGTGTAGACGCGGCATGCTAGAGCTTGACGTGTTATTCCTTCCGTTTGTAGAGCAGGCTTTTGAAAGCCTTACATTTAGCCAGCAAGAAACCTTCGAGCGTTTATTAACATGTGATGATCCTGATTTATTCGCTTGGTTTATGGGGCATCAAAAATGTCAGGACCCTGAGTTATCACAAATGGTAGACACGGTTTTAGACAGAATAAAATTAGTCGAATAGGACATAGGCCGACTGTACTAAATTCGATTACTCTATAATAGAACGCAGAAAATAATAACACTTAAACCGGCGGTTAATAACGAAAAGGAGTATTCGTTTTGCATTTTTACACAGACAATTTTTACTTTGGCAGTAAAGCGCAGACCCAAAGTCGAACACTAGGCGTTTTCAGTTCGGTAGCTTGGCATTTAATTAGAGGACTTAGCGCAGTATTTGTTAAAGCGAAATATTGTATTCAAATTGACGAGCGTGCAAGATTGGTTTCGCTTACGCCGGTTGTTACAAGCTCACGCAAACAACTTGCCCCTGAAGTACTTTTAAAGAGTTGGATAAGTCCTGTGGGCTGTTGGTTAGTAACACAACATTATGCCTGTTTTGTGCCCAAATGCAGCCTATCAGAATCGCAATACAGGTGCATGTGTCGACTTTTGATTTGGTAACTCAGAAAAAAGCGACTATTTTGTTATTATTAGTTGAGACAAATGAACCGCCTAACGACAAGTGTGGCCAAGATACATGACCATCAATTTAGCCAACCAAGCCTCCTAATTTAAAAGTCAAAGGATTGCAATGTTAAAACTCTATGCTCAAGCTGCTATTTATTCGCCACCTGCGTTTGCGCTTAACGACGCGGGCGCTATTCCTGTATTGCCAAGTACTTCGCGCGAAAAATTGATACGCATTAATGCAAAGCATTGTGAAAATTATAATAACTTAAGTGAGTGGCATAATAGTTTGGCGGCAGTTGTGCATCCTAACTACATACAAACGCTTTCGTTGTCGATGCAGCTCGATATGATGGTGAGCGATCCATTCCCATTTAAGCCCATGGGCCTAGTGCATATCGCTAACCAAATTGATGTGAAGTTTTTACCCGAGCAAAACGCTAGTTTGCAATTGTCGACCGTATTTGGTGAGGTGTATTATCATCGGCGCGGGTGGTTGTTTGAAGTGATAACGCAAGCGAAAGTCGATAACGTTGATGCGGTTAAAGGCGTAAGTTTTTACCTTGCGCGACATAAACATAACGAACACACCGTTGCTTTACATAGCAAAGATAATGACCTTTTACCGCCATGGATAACTCAAATTGGGCAGTTAAAACATCATCCTCAAGATGCTTCACAAAATCTTGAGTTCTCTTCAGATATCGGTCGCCGCTATGCGAAAGTGTCTGGCGACTACAACCCTATTCACCTTTATCCGTATACAGCAAAGCTGCTTGGCTTCAATAAAGCAATTGCACATGGCATGTATTCTAAAGCATGGTGCGTTTCTAAATTGGCGCAATATGATGATTTTTATCAAGGTAGCTTTAGTATAAAAACAGTGTTTTTGCAGCCTATTATGTTACCGCTGTCCAGCAGACTGTATCGAGGTCAGCGCCAAAACCTTGTGGGTAACAGCGAATTAACATTTTGCTTAGCCTCTAATAAAGGTAACAAAGACCGACTGCATTTAGCCGGCCATATTGATGCATTAAAATAGTGCTAAATTACGCGTGAGTTTTGGCTGCGCTTTACTTAAGGCTTTCTTTAGAGGTATGGCCTTTTTGAATAATACTAGGGCCAGAGTTTTCAAGTAACTCTGGATAGTCTAAGTTGTAATGCAAACCGCGACTCTCTTTACGCTGCATAGCGCACATCACGATGAGCTGAGCAACACAGACTAAATTGCGCAGTTCGAGCATGTTGTTACTTACTTTAAAGTTAGAGTAGTACTCGTCAATTTCTTGTTTTAATAAATTGATGCGTCGCATGGCTCTCTCTAAACGCTTGTTTGACCTTACAATGCCCACATAATCCCACATGAAGAGTCTAAGTTCGTGCCAGTTATGCTGAATAATAACGGCCTCGTCAGAGTCTATTACGCGGCTTTCGTCCCAGGGCATAATAGGATCATGACTACGGGGTCTGGTGGCATGACTGATAATATCTTTGGCACACGCGTGCGCGAAGACGACACACTCTAAGAGACTATTGCTCGCCATGCGATTTGCACCATGTAAGCCAGTAAAAGCCACTTCGCCAACCGCATATAAGTTATCTAAGTTGGTGCGTGCTTGTAAGTTAGACATGACGCCACCGCAACTATAGTGAGCAGCGGGCACCACAGGGATTGCTTGACGCGTAATATCAATGCCTAAGGATCGACACTTACGATAGATATTAGGGAAGTGTTTAACGATAAAGTCACTCGACTTGTGGCTAATATCAAGATACATGCAGTCTTCACCAAGGCGCTTCATTTCAAAATCGATAGCCCGCGCAACGATATCGCGGGGTGCAAGGTCGCCTCGTTTATCAAATTTGTGCATAAATTTAGTGCCGTCTGCATGACACAAAAATGCACCTTCGCCGCGCAATGCTTCGCTAATTAAGAAGTTGCCTGCTTCTGGGTGATACAAACAAGTTGGGTGAAATTGGTTAAACTCCATGTTGGCAATTTTGCAGCCCGCACGCCAAGCCATGGCAATGCCGTCGCCACTTGAAACATCGGGGTTTGAGGTGTATTGATAAACTTTACTGCCGCCGCCTGTGGCAAGTACCACAAAACGTGCGCGAATCACTTCTACTTGTTCTTTTTTTCTATTCCATACATAAGCGCCACTGCAATGATTATCTTCTTTATTGACTTTGATTAAATCAATCGCGTTGTAGCGCTCAAACAAATGAATGTTTTCGTGTTGTTTTACACTGTCCGACAAAGTGGTTTGCACCGCGGCCCCGGTTGCATCTGCCGCATGCAGAATACGCCGATGAGAATGCCCGCCTTCACGTGTTAAATGAAAACGCGATTCACCGTTTTCATCAAGCTCTTGATCAAAAGGCACGCCTTTTCTGATAAGCCATTGCATTGATTCTTTTGCATTTTGTGCGGTAAAACGTACCACTTCTTCATCGCAAATTCCGGCGCCGGCGCGCAAGGTATCTTGAATGTGATTTTCGATAGAATCGTTGTCATCAAAAACTGCCGCAATACCGCCTTGAGCATAGCGGGTGCTGCCTTCATCAATGTCGCTTTTGCTCAAAACAATGACATTGCAGTTATCGGCAACATTTAAGGCTACGCTTAAGCCTGCTGCTCCACTACCGATAACTAGCACATCACAGGTGTGTTCGATTTGTTTAGTACTTAGGGCTTTGTTTTGCAAGAATCAACTCAATATCTATGTCTAAGAAGAAGATGGTATTTATCTGTTTATTACGGGTAATTGTAAACTTAGTTACAAAAAAAACCACTTTTACGTTTTTTTCTGTGTAAAAAACAATAAAATTCGAACTTATTCGAAATACGAGGGTCAATTATAGCAACTTGCCCGCGGCCATAGTGGTAGTAACAAGAAGGAGAAGTGGCATTAATGAGCGAGCAAAAGACCGACCAAGAATTGGTGAAATTGGTACAAAACGGCAATAAAAACGCATTTAACTTATTAGTAGTGCGTCATCAAAATAAAGTGATGAATATTGTTGCCCGCTATGTAAAAAATTCGGGTGATGTTGCTGACGTTACTCAAGAAGCATTTATAAAGGCCTACCGTGCCTTACCTAATTTTAGAGGTGAGAGTGCCTTTTACACTTGGCTGTACAGAATTGCAGTCAACAGTGCAAAAAACTACTTAACATCGCAGGGACGTAAACCACCCGCGAGTGACGTAGATGCACAAGAAGCAGATTACTATGATGGTAGCGATGCCTTACGCGAAAACGCATCGCCAGAACGCACGCTACTTTCAAACGAGCTACAAGCAAAGTTATTTGCGAGTATCGAGAACTTGCCTGAAGACTTACGGGCGGCCATAACCCTTCGTGAATTAGAAGGGCTAAGCTATGAAGAAATTGCAGCCGTTATGGAATGCCCTGTTGGTACGGTGCGTTCGAGAATCTTTAGAGCAAGGGAAGCGATTGATAAGGTTATTAATCCCTTAATCGAAACATAGTAAGGGATTGACGCGCAATAGTTAGCGCGGGCCAAGTATTATAAAATTGAGCTTTGTTTCTGCGATTATTTGTGTACACTATTTAAGCTAAATAGACGCAATAAGAAGCATCGTAAGGAAGCGAGTAACAAAGCAAGACAAAGGATTTATAACTAACTAAAGAATATGTAAAATATTCAGGGTTTTGAGTGTATGACACAACAGTATGAAAATGTTTCAGCAATGCTTGATGGTGAGTCGGTTGATGAAGGCTTTAGTAAAGCACTAGTCGACGACCCAGCTCTTAGAGCAAAGTGGCGTAGTTATCATTTAACACGTGACTTAATGAGAAACGATATGTCGAGCGATCTTAAGTTTGACATAAGCGAAAAAGTTGCCGAGGCATTAAACGACGAACTATCGATTGTGGCACCTAAGCCAACTTGGCGCGATTCGCCAGTTGTATCAGCGGTGATACCGATTGTTCAACAAAGCGGGCAATGGGCAATGGTGGCTTGTGTTACCGCGCTAGTGATTTTTGGTTTTCAAACGTATAACCAACCAGAGGAAACAGTACCGTTTAATACTGCGCCTCCGGCATTAGGTCCGCAAGGTGGTATTGCGCCGGTAAGTCTGCAAACAAATAATGTGTCGCAGCAAGACAGAATGTCGCAGCTTTTGGAACAACGGCGTCAAATTAATGCCTTGATACAAGACCATCAGCGCCAGCAGCGCTTGAAAAACGTGACTATCCAAAATCAAAGCAATCAAAACGCAGTTGATGAAACTGACACAAACAACGTGAATAATCCGTAGTATGTGTTAGTAAGGCCTAAGTGGGTCTTTAATATAAGATTTGGAAGGCTGCTTTGCAGCCTTCGTCATTTATTACGCTAATTGCTTTAATATTAGTTTTTGTTCGTCAGTCTTGTGTAGAGATACTTAGTTTGTTTCAGAAAAAATCAGAAAATATATTTTTAAAATCAAGCCAAATGCTTTTGCTGAGCGTCTCATTGGTTGTAGGGCTACTATTTTCCGTAGCGGCTTCTGCGATTGCGAGTGACAATAGCCAACAAATCAACGAGTCCGCAGCTTCACCCGAGCAGACTAATGAAGCAGCAGATGAGGCGGCCAGCCAAGTTGAGAACGACAATAACGCCTCGCAAGCAGTGCCGTTTGATGCGCTTTCTGCACAAGCTTGGATGAATCGACTCGCCAACACAAGCAAGCAACTAGACTTTGAACTTGCCTTTGTGGTGACATCGCCAGGCAGAGAGACACTGCCCTATATTTGGCGCCATGCGATTTTAGCGGACGGTCAAGAAGCTGAGCAGCTGAGCCTGCTAAACGGCCCGGGTTTTGAGCAAATTCGAATTGGTCAGCGCGTCAGTATATTCGAGCCAGGATTTAGTAATTACAGTATTAACGCACAAGCGATAGACGGACCCATCCCAATGGCTTTCATTCATGATACTGATAAAGTGAATGCGTCGTATGAAGTGTTACTGATGGGCAGAAACAGAATTTCTGGTCGCATGGCTCAGCAATTGCGCATTATCAGCAAAGACAAATCTCGATATGGCTATCACTTATGGTTAGATGAACAGACCGGGCTACTACTTAAGCTCAATATGTATAATGATGATGGTAGTTTACTTGAGCAAATTCAGGTCACGCAACTTAGTATTGGCGGTGAGATAAAATCGCATTTTGATAATATACAGCCAGAGCAACTACCTCCTCTGCTTGTCGGTACCAATAATAATGAGCAGCAATTGGGCTGGACTGTAGGGTACAAGCCTGTGGGAATGCAAATTATTAAACAAAATTTGCGTCGGGTATCAATAACGGGTGAGCCCGCTGAGTATATGTTGCTAAGCGATGGTTTGGTCGATGTTTCGGTTTACGTTATGTCTGCCAATGATGCTATTAACGAGGATCTTTCTGTTATTAGTGGCACAACGTCAGTGGTATCTATTTCTGATGGACGCATACAAGTCACGGTTGTAGGTGAGATTCCTGCAGTCACCGCCAATAAAATCGCCAATTCTATTGTACTCGTCTCAGCCCAAGTTCTGCCGCAAAGCATGCCACAAGAGCAGTCACAAGAACAACTTGGCTCATGATTGAAGAAACCGCCACGGTAGTTGCCGTTGAGGGCGATTATGTATGGGTAGAGACCCAAGTAAAGACAACGTGCAATAGCTGTAAAGCAAGTGAGTCTTGTCCGTCTAGTACCATAGCTAAAGCCTTTAGCCCCAAACCAGAACATATTCACTTGCAGGTGCCCTGCAGTTTAGTAGTGGGCCAGCAAGTCAAAATTGGTATTAGTGAAAACGCCTTGCTGCATGCCTCAACAATGGTTTATATCTTGCCCTTAGTGTTATTTATGCTTTGTGCAGCGCTTATTCAGTTTATCTTGCCTAGCCTGCATGAGCTTCTCAATTTAGGGCTCTCAAGCCTCGTTGCACTCGCGAGTTATTGGTGGGTGTCAGCCCAATCAAAGCTCGATGCGAACCGCCGCAAATTTGCCCCTGTGTTTTTAGGAGCAACGCAAGGGCAAGTCATGACCGCAAAACACGAAATTCCGATGCAAAAACTCGATTGAGATTGATGTCTTTGCTTAATTTTCCGTTCACTTCATAAAAACACTATCACAAAATCGGCACAGCTATTGCTTCAGTCTTAAGCAAGTCGTAAAGATTTATTCGCTAATAGACACACTTTTTTGCAAAATTAAGTCTGCTTATTACCCGTGTTTAGTCGCATTTTAGCCCATAAAAAGGTAATATCCGCCTACTTTTAATTCGGCGAAAATTAGATGCGATTTTATAAGCACGTTTTCGCAACTTTATTCTTATTGAGTTTTTAACACTGAGGCTGAGCTTTGGTCTTTAAAAGCAAAAAGAGTAAGTGTTGGCACCCTAGGTACGTCATTTTATATGCAGCTTAAAAATATTCGTAATTTCAGTATTATTGCTCACATCGATCATGGTAAGTCGACTTTATCTGACCGCTTGATTCAAGAATGTGGTGGTTTAACTAACCGCGAGATGGCAGAGCAAGTGTTAGATTCAATGGATATTGAACGTGAGCGCGGTATTACAATTAAAGCGCAAAGCGTCACATTGCTTTACAAAGCAAAGGACGAAGAAACCTATCAACTTAACTTTATCGACACGCCTGGGCACGTTGACTTTACCTATGAAGTATCACGCTCTTTAGCTGCATGCGAAGGCGCATTGTTAGTCGTAGACGCAGGGCAGGGGGTTGAGGCACAAACATTAGCAAACTGCTATACGGCTATAGACCTCGATATGGAAGTAGTGCCTATTTTAAACAAAATAGACTTACCGCAAGCCGAGCCAGAACAAGTTGCCGAAGAAATAGAAGACATAGTTGGCATTGATGCTATTGATGCTGTGCGTTGCTCCGCTAAAACTGGCGTGGGTATTATTGATGTGCTTGAAGTTATCGTAAAGCAAATTCCACCACCACAAGGTGATAAAGATGCGCCTCTAGAAGCGCTTATCATCGACTCTTGGTTTGATAACTATCAAGGCGTAGTGTCATTAGTGCGAATTGTTAATGGCCAGTTAAATGCGAAAGATAAAATAAAAATTATGTCTACTGGTGGTATACATCAGGCAGACAAAATTGGCGTGTTTACACCCAAACAAACTGAAAAAGCGATCTTAAACACGGGCGAAGTAGGTTTTATTATCGCCGGTATTAAAGAAATTCATGGCGCGCCAGTGGGCGATACCATCACCACTGCGCGTAATCCAGTGGAGAACGCCTTACCTGGGTTCAAAAAGATAAAGCCACAAGTCTATGCGGGCTTGTTTCCCGTAAGCTCAGACGACTACGAAGATTTCAGAGATGCATTAGCTAAACTTAGCTTGAATGACGCTTCTTTATTTTATGAGCCAGAGAGCTCTACGGCCCTAGGCTTTGGTTTCCGTATTGGCTTTTTAGGTATGCTCCATATGGAGATAATCCAAGAGCGCTTAGAGCGCGAATATGATCTCGACCTTATTACTACAGCACCTACGGTAGTTTATGAAGTAAAAAATACCAAAGGTGAAGTGTCACAAGTGGATAGTCCGTCTAAGTTACCACCGGTAAACGATATTGACGAAATCAGAGAGCCCATCGTGACCGCTAATATACTCGTACCGCAGGCATACTTGGGCAACGTCATTACCTTATGTGTTGAAAAGCGTGGCGTGCAAACCAGCATGGTTTATCATGGCAAACAAGTTGCTGTAACCTACGACCTGCCTATGGCTGAGGTTGTGCTAGACTTTTTCGATAGGCTTAAATCGACAAGCCGAGGTTTTGCTTCATTAGACTATAACTTCACTCGCTTTCAAGCTGCAGATATGGTTCGCTTAGATATACTCATTAACGGTGAGCGTGTTGATGCTTTGGCAATTATAACTCACAAAGACAACGCACCTTATCGTGGCAGAGACTTAGTTGATAAGCTGCGCGAGCTTATTCCTCGCCAAATGTTTGATATTGCCATTCAAGCCGCAATTGGTAATCACGTAATTGCCCGAAGCACGGTTAAACAGCTTCGCAAGAATGTTATCGCTAAATGTTATGGCGGCGATGTGAGTCGTAAGAAGAAACTCTTACAGAAACAAAAAGAAGGTAAAAAGCGCATGAAGCAAGTGGGTAATGTTGAATTACCTCAAGATGCTTTCTTGGCGATATTGAAGGTAGATAATTAATGGCAAATTACTTTTCATTATTCTTAGTAATTACAAGCGCGGTAACCGGTATTGTTTGGCTTGTTTATGCACTTGTTTTTGCGCCAAAAAAAGATGCGCTTAGCACTGCTCCTAGCGACCAAGCAGCCGATGGCGTGGTTGCAATTCCTAGTGACGGGGAAGAACCGACGCAAATCGCGAACGCTGATGAGCAAATGCCAGTGCTGGTGGATTTTTGCAAACAAATGTTCCCGATCTTTTTTGGTGTTATGGTGTTTCGCTCATTTATTTACGAACCCTTTCAAATTCCATCCGGCTCAATGTTTCCAACACTTTTAGTGGGCGATTTTTTGCTTGTCGAAAAATTCGCATACAGCCTTAAAGACCCTGTAGCGCGAAACGAAATTATTGATACCGGAGACGTCAAACGCGGAGACGTCATTGTGTTTAAGTTTCCTGAAGACCCAAGGATTGACTACATTAAACGAGTTGTTGGCCTACCGGGCGAAACAATTACAGTGCGCCAAAAACAAGTCTTTATTAAGCCGGCTTGCCCAACACAACAAAATTGTGAACCCGAGCGCGCTATTAGCGTCAAATCTTTAGGTAAAAGTAACGAAGAAGAACACGGCGCAGTCATGCAAATGTATTCTGAAAGTTTAGACGATGTAGAACATCGGATATTACGTTTTCCACGCAAACCTGAACGCACGCAGTCGTGGACAGTGCCTGAAAACAGTTATTTTGTGATGGGCGACAACCGTGATAACTCTCTTGATAGCCGCGCATGGGGCTTTGTGCCTGAAGAAAACGTAGTTGGTAAAGCCGTTTTTGTCTGGATGAGTTTTGAGTTTGGGCGAGGGGAGGACGACTTTTTGCCAACATTCGTGCCTACAGGTGTGCGTTTTAATCGCATAGGGGCTATTCAATAGCAAACGGGCAGAGTGTTTGCTTGGAGGCACCAAGCAATAAACATCGTTAAGTAAAAAGGTAGTAGGTAAGCTTATACAAAAACTCATAGCAATGCATGCTCCTAAGCGGAGCTTGAAGGTGATAATTATATGATTGACCCCTACATTAAATTACGCAAACTTCTTCACTATGATTTTGTGAATCAAGACCTGCTCGAACAAGCCTTAACCCACCGCAGTGCTGCTAAAAACCATAACGAACGCTTAGAGTTTTTGGGTGATGCTGTACTCGGTATGGTAATTGCCCAGCGCATGTACGAAAAATTCCCGAATTTACCTGAAGGAAAACTCACGCGCCTACGGTCTAATTTAGTGAAAGGCGAAACCTTAGCAAAAGTGGCTAAAGAACTTAAGCTTGGTGAGTTAATAAAGCTCGGGCCTGGCGAGCGTAAAAGTGGTGGGAATCGACGAGAATCAATTTTAGCCGACGCAGTCGAAGCCTTAATTGGCGCTATATATTTAGATGCTGGCCTAGAACCGGCAACTAAAACGATTGATTCTTTATTTGAAAAGCGTATTGAAGCGCTCGACCCCTCCGTACAAATTAAAGATAGCAAGACACAACTTCAAGAGTATTTGCAGTCGCGCCAGCACGATTTGCCTGATTACCAGGTGATCGATGTAAAAGGCAAAGACCATGCACAAACCTTTACCGTGCAATGCCATGTTGCCGCATTAGCAATAAAGACAACAGGCGTGGGGCGCAGTAGACGAATTGCCGAGCAAGAGGCCGCGAAGTTAGTGCTAGAGAAGATAAACTCATGAGTGAAACATATTGTGGCATGATAGCCATTGTCGGGCGCCCGAATGTAGGCAAATCGACTATTCTCAATCGTATATTGGGACAAAAAATTAGTATTACCTCGCGTAAGCCGCAAACCACGCGCCATCGTATTATGGGCATTGATACCCTCGACAACAAACAAGCGATATATGTCGATACGCCAGGCCTGCATGTAGATGAACGCAGAGCAATTAACCGTTTAATGAACAAAGCGGCAGCCAGCAGTTTTGCTGACGTGTCTTTGATTTTATTTGTGATAGAAGGCACTCGCTGGACAGAAGACGACGATTTAGTACTCGATAAGGTTAAAAAATCGGGTAAGCCTTGCTGGTTAATTGTTAATAAAACCGACAAAGTGCCTGACCAAGCTGAATTGCTCGATACCCTAGCCAGCTTGAGTAAAAAACACGATTTTGAGAATGTTATGCCGGTAGCTGCCAAACAAAATAGGCATATTGACAACTTGCGCAAGACTATTTTTGAACAGCTACCCGAAAGTGAGTTTTATTTCCCTGAAGATCACGTGACAGATCGTTCTAGCCGCTTTATGGCCGCCGAAATAATTCGTGAAAAGCTTATGCGCTTTACCGGCGATGAGCTGCCTTATTCCGTTACCGTCGAAATTGAACAATTTAAGCTTACCCCCACCGGCGTATATCATATTCATGGCTTGATATTGGTAGAGCGTGCCAGCCAAAAGCCCATGATTATTGGTAAAAAAGGCGCACATATTAAAACCATGGGCGCAGAAGCACGTAAAGACATGGAAGCCCTTTTTGACAATAAAGTATTTTTAGAACTTTGGGTTAAAGTGAAATCGGGCTGGGCTGATGACGAGAGGGCTCTACGCTCTTTAGGCTACGAAGAAGATTATAGACGCTAGCGAGCAGAGCACTGCGCTTTTGGAATCAAGTTTAATTGCGCTATTCACCAATTTTCGTGTCATCAAGACTTTCAAATAATACGAGCAATCATCATGAAACCTTTACACGCATTTCGAAAAGAATATAAACGCGGAACGCTAGACAACGAAGCGCTTACACAAAACCCAATGGATTTATTCAAGACTTGGTTACAAGATGCAATTGACGCTGAGTTGCCAGATCCTAATGCGATGACGGTGGCCACGGTAGATGAAAAAGGCCAACCTAGCCAACGCATTGTATTGCTCAAAGATGTAGGCGACGACGGCTTTGTATTTTATACCAACTTAGGTAGCCGCAAGGCCAAAGAGCTAGAGTATAACAACAAGATTAGCCTGCATTTTCCTTGGTACTTTTTGGAGCGTCAGGTAAGAGTGTGTGGGCAAGCAGAGCCTTTATCACGAGCAACCGTTGCCAAGTATTTCTTTTCGCGTCCTAAAGATAGCCAGCTTGGTGCGTGGGCTTCTAAACAAAGTACACCTATTTCTACACGTCAGTTGCTAGTGACTCAGTTTAAGCAAATGAAAGAAAAATACGCACAAGGTGAGGTGCCTTTGCCCGATTTTTGGGGTGGCTATTTAGTACGTCCGGAGCAAATCGAGTTTTGGCAAGGCGGCGAGCATCGTTTACACGACCGCTTTGAATACAATAAAAACGCCGACGGTACATGGCAAACTGCTCGACTTATGCCTTAAAAGGGGCGCGTTGTGCTTATCGATAGCCACTGTCATTTAGACCTCCCAGTATTTAAAAATAAGCAAATAGACGTACTCAAGGCATGTTGGGCCTTAGATATTGAACGTGTTTTGGTGCCGGGGCTAAGTGTCAATCAGTTTGAAGGGCTACTGAAGTTAAAGCAGAAAGTGGAGGCATATTCTCAAGCTTCTGCACACGATTCTCAAAACAGCGCTAGTCTAAATATAAGCCAAATCGATATTTGTTTAGGTTGTCACCCTTACTTTCAAAAAGAACTAGATAGCACCGCGCTTGAACAACAAAAGCAAAGCCTATGGCACTTAGCATCAGAGCATGCTGATAGCATTTCAGCTATAGGCGAATGTGGATTAGACGGTAGCTTATCTCGCCCAATGAAGTTTCAAGAAGCTGTTTTAAATCAGCATATTGACTTAGCGATGCATTTTAATAGACCGCTTATATTGCATCATCGCCAGTCTCACAATGAACTCATTCGCTGCCTTAAACAGGCTAAGTTTGATAAAGGCGGTATTATCCATGCCTTTAGTGGCTCACAGCAAATTGCTGAAACATACATTGATATGGGTTTCTTACTCGGCGTGGGCGGCACAATCACGTATGAGCGAGCGCAAAAAACGCGGAATACGCTATCTAATATTTCCTTAGACTACCTTGTATTAGAAACTGATGCTCCCGATATGCCCTTGTTCGGCTTTCAAGGAGAACCTAACAGTCCTGTGCAGTTGCCTTTAGTTGCTAATTACTTAGCGCAATTAAAGCAATGTGAGGTGAGCAAAGTGCAAAGTAAGACTACTGAAAATTATAAAAACTTACTTGATATCTAATGTTCAAAAACTAAGAAAAAGTCCACGGTTTTGGTTAAGTTATATTGATGTTTGTCGATGCATATTACATATGACGAATTTTTTGAACGTAAGCACATGACTCTTAATATTGGTAACGCACCTCTTTTTTCAGCTTTGATTATTTTTGTTGTGGGCATACTCGGTTCAAACAATGCGCAAGCAATTGAGCCCGCAGACAAAACAAATATGTCGACTGAAGTTGCTTATAAAGACTTAATCCTTGAAGCTAGTTTAACGGAGTTAGTGCTAGAGTTAAATAAGCAAACGCCTATTAAGGTCGATGCAGATACCCGTTTAGACTCAGTGTCAACATTCAGCAAATACATGATATATAACAATACCTTAACCGAAATTGAATCTACCGACGTAGACGCAAGTTTAGTCGCACAGCATTTTAATGAAAACATCATTAGTCAGCTTTGCTTTACCGAAACTTTCAGGCCGTTTATTGATTTGAAATTGGTGATGG
>CAZXTD010000014.1:29894-34140 GCA_964643575.1 uncultured Glaciecola sp.
TAAGAATGGTAAGTTGATTACTGAGTTGAGTAAAGATTTGTCTGGCTGCTAGCCTTTGCACCGCAAGCAGTTTCAGATTGCTACACTAACGTCTCATCATTATCGACCAAACGATAACTTTCGCGCACTTTATAAAACAAACGAGTCCCTAAGCCCGCAACTATAACGCTAAGAATAATCACCAATATACTTTGCGATAATTGGTTTTGATTGAATGTTCTGTGGTGTTCAGTAATGGCTTTTTTATCGAGTACTAGCTTGATGTAGCCAATAATCTTATCTTCATAAATAATATCTTCAACAAACACTAAAGGTTCGATATCTTGTTGGCGCAACATGTCAATGACCGACAGCCGTTCTACTTGTTGAGCGTATCTTACGCCCATTTCGTCGAACATGACGGCGCCTTTCACAAACATACCTTGGTTAATCACTTCAACGTATTGGGCGAGTAGTTCTTCATCTTCTTTGGCTAAGGGGGCGGCGACTAATTTTGCGGCTTGAATCGTTAAGCTTCTGCCAAGTTGCTCAGACTCCACCTGATACCAATCTGCCGCATTGCGGCTATGCATAAGATAAAGGTTAACGCCAATAACGACACACAAAATAACCAGTATTAGCGTAGAGATGCGTTTAAATATGGAATAGTTGTGCGTGTTTTCCAAAGTTTCCTCGTTCGCCTTTTTGCTTGCCACATATATTTGGTGAAATTGCGCCCCCAGTCATACTGATATGCATCACTAAGGCCAAATTCATTACCCAGACAGTAGTTGAAATTAACAGAATTGCCAAGCACTTGTTTACAGCTTTTCGTAAATAGGTATGATTACCCCACTTGGCTTTGGCTACTTTCGAAGCCTCTTTATTACCGCTTCGTCATTTTGAAAATGACTCAGTACGAGGCATATAGTACAACACAAGGAAATTATTTTTGGCCATACCTGCGCAGTTTAGTGCTCAAGAGTTAACGAGCGCGCCGTTTTTAAATCGTCAATTATCGTTATTTCATTGCATATGGGACAGAGCGACTGATCAATGGAACTTAGTAGAACGCGCTGAATTAGTTAGCAATAATGCAAACACTAAAGAGCCCACAGAACAGTTTGTGCTGGTGGGTCAGGCTATTAACATAGGAAGTTTGCAGTCTATTTTTGAGCAGTTTTTAGGTACAGCAACCACAGTAGAAGTTTCGGCGCACGCTTTAAGTGATGAATTTGCTCAACAAGCAATAGTATTAAAAGTGCATCATGAGCTCGATAAGCCCATTATGACGAAAAAAGACCTAATGGGATTGTCGCATGCTCACTTTATTGATTGCTTTGTGGTGAGCGAAGTGTGTTTATCAAAACCAGGTTTAATTGTCATGGATATGGACTCGACAATTATTAACATGGAATGTATTGATGAAATTGCCAAACTGGTAGGCGTAGGGGATAAAGTCTCGGCGTTAACTGAACGTGCCATGCAAGGCGAGCTCGATTTTAACCAAAGCTTAAATGCTAGAGTAGCGTGTTTGGAAGGGGTGAGTGTTGACGAACTCGAGCGGCTTAAGTCACGTCTGCCAATAAACCCAGGTTTTGCCAAAACGATGCAAATATTGCAAGCCAATGGCTGGACAACCGTAATTGCATCGGGTGGTTTTACTTACTTTGCAAATTACATTAAAGACAATTTTTCGTTATCAAAAGCGGTGAGCAATACATTGGAAGTTAACAATGACGCCTTAACCGGCAAAGTAGTAGGTGACATTGTAAATGGCGAAATGAAACGTGATATTTTGTTGCAGCAAGCACAAGAAAAAGGCATACCTCATTCACAAACCCTTGCTATTGGCGACGGTGCTAACGATTTATTGATGATGTCGGCGGCGGCATTAGGCGTCGCATACAAAGCTAAACCTAGAGTAAAGCAGGCAGCGAGTGCCAATATAGAGTACTGTGGGTTTGAAGGCTTGCTTTATTGTTTAGCTTGAGTGAGCAGTTGATAGTAGGTGGTGACTTAGTTAGGTAGTATTTCCTGCACTATTTCCTGCACTATTTCCTGCACTATTTCGGCATTAAGGAGAACATATGTTAGTACAATTAAGCGCTTTGCAAGCACGCGTGATTGGCGCACTTATCGAAAAAGAAATCACCACGCCCGAACAATATCCTCTGTCGTTAAATGCGCTCACCCTCGCGTGCAATCAAAAGAGTAACCGTGAGCCAGTTATGCAGTTAACTGAAGCGCAAGTGCAAGACACCATAGAAGAACTCAACAGCAAAAACTTGTTGTTTGAAGTCACAGGCTCAGGCAGCCGAGTGGTTAAATACAAGCATCGCTTTTGCAATACTGAATTTAGCAGCTTACAGCTTAGTGCCCAGCAATTAGCTATTATTTGTGTACTGCTATTACGTGGTCCGCAAACCCCCGGCGAATTGCGTACACGCACTAATCGCTTGGCGAGTTTTACTAGTGTGGATGAAGTCGAGTCAGTACTTAATACTTTACTTGAGTTGAATACAGAAACGCTGGTTAAAAAGCTACCGCGTGAGCCAGGTAAGCGTGAGTCTCGATTTGTTCAGTTATTTAGTGCTGATGCAGGTGAACATGATAATAATGTGGAATTAGTGCAAAATGACTCAGTGGAAGAGGGTTTAAGTGCTGTTTCTCAAGGACACAATCCTGTTTCCACTTCGCCCGATTTAGCAGACGCTCTTGCACGAATAGAGCAGCTTGAACAGCAAGTTGCGAGCCTACAAGAACAGGTTCAGCTTTTAACCGACGTTATCGAAAATTAGCTTAAGGCTCAAGCTTGTAACGGCGTAAAACATCATCAGTAATGTCAGTTACAAAAATAGCGCCTGCAATGTCCCATAATCGCTCTTCAAAATATGTCGCTTTATGAATAGCGTGCTGACCTAAATAGAGTAACTCTTCTTCTATTTTTTCAAGGTCGGGCTTAAGCGCTTTATTCACCGTTACGCTAAAGGCCAAAAACAGCCCTTTGTTTTGGGCATTTTTAATAAAGCTCTGGCGTGCACGATGATTCTGAAATTCGTATTGCCACTTGGCAATGGTTGTGCCGCTAAGCTTGTCGTTATTTAGCATTGTTTTAGTGGTCGAAACAAAAATCTCAGTTTTAGTCGGGCTTGGATCAATTCGTAACACTTTAAGAGTCTGATTGATAAAGTCTTGGCCATTATCGACATCCTGAAACAGCCAAGCTAAGTTGACTGAAGCCAGACTTTGATCATGATGCAAAAAGTCCATCCAAGGCGCGCGAGTTTGGCTAACTGTCGACATGGCCGGCAAATAGCCTTGGGGTTTTTTCTCTACATAAGTACAAAACTGCGGGCTATTTTTAGTGTGTATGTTGCGTAAGGCCATGCTTAAACCAGCAACAGGCTCTTCAAAGTTGATGGCGCGTAGCTTTTCTTCGTTATTGCTAATAAGCTGACTAAAAAAGGCTTCTGCTATACTCATTTCGTTTTCAGCAACGGCTTGCAAGTGCAGTACGTGTTTATCAATATTAATATGCACGACCCGATAATGCAGATTTTTAAGTTCAAAGCTACTTGTGAGCGCTTGAAGCTTAGTAAAGGTGATTTCGACCTTACTATTTAAGCGTTGGGTGAAGGCTTCATCTAATTCTACCTTCAAGCCGCTCACTGAAATGTCTTCTGTCACGCCTGTTAAGTATTGTGTATTGGTGCGAATAACCACGGAAGTACGCAATATATAACGTATTTGTCGGCGCAGTTCTTTTTGCATATGTCGGTACGATTCGACTAGTGTAGGCGGCTTATTGCGGGCATGGCCAAACGCTTTTAATAGTTTGACATTATGTTTGTGTAAAGAGCGCGTTTGATAGGCTTCTTGTGCAATTTCATTGGTAATGTCGGTGACGCTTAGCATATTGGTGATAGGCGCAATTTTTGAGCGCAGACGAGGGCTGAGTGCTTTGTTTAGCCGGTCTATATTTTTGTTGATACCATCGGGTACAGAACTGGGCGAATAAGCGTCTTGCGGCGATACATCACTAATAGTCACATGATAAACACGCCAGCTGACTTTGCGCGAGCCGTAAGCAAAAAAGGTATTGATCAATTCTGGATGTTTGTTTAGCTCGGCTTGTGTTGCCGAATAAAAATAGATTTTGTCGTCTTTAATGTGGTTAAAGCAATAAATGGTCATTTGCGGATATGAGCGACCATCGTTTAATAAAAGGTGAATACGATTTTGGTTGAGCAAAAAACCAATAAGC
>CAZXTD010000014.1:34150-34562 GCA_964643575.1 uncultured Glaciecola sp.
TGTTTTTTTCTTGACCCGTACAGATATTCGACATTGAGCAAAAAACAAATAAGCTGATGGCCTTTTTCGTCTGCCCATTAGTCAATATTATTATTGTTGTTGGTGTTCATGCTCGCAAATTGAGAAAAGTAAAAGTCGTTATTATCGCGACATATAAAAACGGGTAAGGTAGGCGTATTATTAGCAAAGCTTTGCTCATAAATTTTGCTTGCCATGGCCATTTCTACATTATCTAAATTTACTTTGTAGCGATGTTTATGCAGCTTTATAAGTTGGCTTACAAAATCATCAAACAGCGTATTCTCGCTGCCGTCTCTGTATAAATGTATTTGTGCTTTTGGGCCTACGTTCGAAATGTTGAGTATTTGATATTCGATAGATTCGCGATTTAAGCCGAGTGATTTGTCGAGCC
>CAZXTD010000014.1:34572-40132 GCA_964643575.1 uncultured Glaciecola sp.
GTTCGAAGGCTTTTATTTTGTGCAAGTTTTCGTGGTCTTTTAAGCGAATACGTAAACCATTGATTGAAATGTCTAAAGTACTTGCATGGACACTGCTGTTGTCGCTAAAGAATAATTCAATGGCCACAACATAATTTAGGCGCTCTTGTTTGCGTATGGGGTAGTTGAGTAAGTCTTGGCAAGGTGTAATATATTTGTCAGCGGGCAGCGCGATATCGTTTGGATTTGGCGAGCTTTTTTGCATGAGCATGTAGCGCTCTTTTTCTTGCTTCGCCTCTTGATATACGCCTTCATAAACGCCAAATGTGTACTCGCCATATCGTTTGACCAGTTTCTCGAAGGTCAAAATACCGTTAACATTCAGGTAATGGTCAATACCATGATGCTGGAATAAGCGGCAATCGTCTTTTACAATCGTGCGCAGGTCAATAGAGCGGATGCAGGGTTTGGCAAGGCGCTTTATTTCCATTTTCACTAAGAAGCGAGTATCCGACGCGATCGCCTTTGTGCGCCGTTCAAATTCGGCCTTAAAGTTTGATTTATTCACTAATGGCGCCAAAGCATGAATTATTTGGCGATAAGCGCTTAAATCGTCGGGAGTACGTGGTAAATTAGTCAACAAAATACGGGTTTCCTTATCTCCTTAGTTTATCGGAAAATTTCAGTTTTTCTTTGATACTTTTTTAAGGCTTGCGGTTATAAACACCTGCGATTGTCGGTAAATGGGTTAAAAATTAAGTGAACACGATTAAGTTGAATGTTTATAAGCGCTTAGCAACACTGTATTTCAACAATCTCATACATCAAATTTTAGTAAGGTAGTAAGCTTAAATGGCAAAACGAAAGACTGCTTATGTGTGCAGTGACTGCGGTAGCGAACATGCGCAATGGCAAGGGCAATGTAAAGATTGCCAAGAATGGAACACGCTTAAAGAAATCACTCTAAGCCCGGCTAAGTCTGAAGGTAAGGGCAGTGCGCGAGTGGCGGGTTACGCCGGTGTAGGTGGTGGCGGTGCCAAAAAAATTAACGAAATTGCCTCGGTGGAAGCTGAAAAACAAGCGACTGGCATTGGCGAGCTCGACCGTGTCTTAAGCGGCGGCGTCACCACTGGGTCGGTCAATATTATCTCAGGCGACCCAGGGGCTGGTAAAACTACCTTGTTGTCTGACTTAGTCGCAAGAATGTCTCAGCGCGTTGCCTCACTGTATTGCACGGCAGAGGAGTCTTTATCGCAGTTTAAAAACCGCGTAAATCGCTTAAAGCTCGACTATAACGAAGACCGACTTTATTTGCTGTCTGAAACCAGCGTAGAAGCCATCATTGAAGAGCTCGACTCTAGGCAAATTAAGTTTGCGGTTATTGACTCTATTCAAGCTGTGGTCACTGATGCTGCAAACGGCAGCCCAGGTTCGCCTTCGCAAGTAAAAACGGCGGCCCAAGCACTCACGCAATACTGCAAACAAAATGATGTGACGATGTTTATTATCGCCCACGTTAATAAGAACAACGAAATTGCCGGCCCGCAAACTCTTGTGCACATAGTCGACGCTTTGCTGCATATTGATACAAACGACGGCCAAATTCGCACATTGCGTGCAAACAAAAACCGTTTTGGTGATATCGATACCGTGGGTATTTTCAGAATGTGTGAACGCGGCATGTTAAGCGTCGACAACCCAAGTGAGATATTTTTGTCGGGTTCGTCTACCGAGTCACCAGGCAGCACGATTACTTGCATCCGCAAAGGCAACCGAAACTTACTGCTCGAAATTCAATGTTTGACCACCGAGAACGAAGCAGAATATCCTCAGCGTGTGTGTGTAGGTTTAAATATGAATCGAATCAAAATGCTCACAGGTGTTTTACGAAAGCATACTAAAACTAAAATCTTCCACGATACTTTTTTTAATATCGTGGGCGGTTTAAAAATAGATGAGTCCGAAACCTGTATCGATTTAGCGTTAGTGGCGGCGCTACTCAGTAGCTTAAACGAGTTTGTAATCCCGCGCAGTGCTTGTGTAATGGGCGAGCTTAGTTTAAATGGCGATATTCGTCCTATCGATAGCGGTGTACCTAGAGTCAAAGAAGCTGCACAACACGGTTTTACTGATATTTATATTCCCTTTAGAAACTACCATAAGTCGATGGAAGGTTTAGGCGCCAACATTGTGCCTGTAAAAACCATTCACGAGTTTATGGCGAAAATTAGCTAAGGTAGCGGTACTTTTTTGGTTACCGAGAAAAAAGGCCGCTTGCACCAAGCTTATTATCGTAATGGCCAAGATTATCGCGAGGGGGCAGATGTCACCTTTGCCGATATCGTTAACATTTTTGGTTTCAGGACTGTCGAGATTGGCAAGTGGGTCACAAAAGAAGAGCAAGCAATAGCGGCTAATTTATTTTTTGATGCGCTGTGCGATTTAATGGAAATACTGCAAGTGCCTATGCAGGTGATAACCTTAAATAACACTTTGTCGCTAAGCTTTGGCAAAGGCGGACGCAAACACGCATACGCACACTACAACAGCGCTAAAAGACAACTCGCGCTTGCAAAAAATGCTGGGGGCGGTGCCTTAGCCCACGAGTGGTTTCATGCCTACGACCATTATATTTGCCAGCGAGTATTTGATACGCACGCACCACACTTATTTGCCACCGAAGCTTGGTTAAACGAATTAGCGCCCGTCAAACCCCACGCCCTAAATGACATTTTGTTCGAATCATTTAAACACATGTTCTTAAATAATACCGCTAGCGGCCCAAGCCTTTTAATGCAAATAAGCATTCAGGCAGACAAAGCAAACAATCATTTTTACTACGCCCGCCCGCAAGAAATCGCAGCCCGCGCATTTGAGAGAATGGTGCAAGAAAGCGCAATTAAAAACGCGTTTTTAGCGAAAGGCACTTTAAAAAGCGCAGAGGCGAATATGGGGCTTTACCCAAGTGGTCAAGAGCTGCAAAACATCACAACACCGCTTTATCGATATTTTAAGTATTTAGGGGATGCACTTCTTTCAAAATCTAGCAAAGTCTGAATTTGTGAGAATCCTTGTACTAATATAAGTAGACTCATTGGTATACCAAATAACGACTTTAGAGATTTACGTCTTGTTTAAGCAAGGTCGAAGTATACTCAGATATACGATGTCTTAATCCGCGCAATAAAAAACGAGATTCAATATGAAGTTCAGTCCGTCGCATACTCATGACCGTATATTTTTCTGTATTACTATTATGGTACCTTTATTATTAGTGTTGTTCTTTGGAGACGCACTCTATATGGGGCTTTGGTACTATATCGTCATACCTGTTTTTGCATTTGTTGCAGTAGAAGCCTGCCAACCTCGGGTGTTATTTCGTAGTGGAATAGCCTTAGGGATATCAGTTACATTCATAGTTTACCTCTCAATCAATTGGTTCAATGATAATCCAGATGGCTTATTGGGGTTGGGGCATTTGTCCAGCCTTCCAGGTATCGCAGTTGGTTTTTTATTAGCAGTACTATCGCTGCGCAAACAAAAAAAGATGGCTTCAACCCTTGTTTATTTTTCTGCTTTTTTAAGTGTTTTGATGGGGTTCGTGGTTAACCAAGTAGCTCTTTGCAATTCATTGATGTTTTGTGGTGTATTAACAATTTAAATAATTCAAGAATCCTTTTTTGCACTTGCTAATTCGTAATGACAAACTAGCTTGCCTAGTGATGGTAATGAACTATGAGTTACATCTTCGGTTACTATTATTATTTATTGATGATATAAAAAGTAATCTAAAGGAACAAACTGGCAATTTAAAGGAAGATGTGATGTTTAAAAGTATATTTTTAGTATTTGTTGTGTTGGTCTTAGCTAATAGTTGCTTTGCATATGCGGGTCTGCGAGGTGAATCAAAAATAGACAGTTTGCCTTCTAAAATCTTAAGCGAACAACGAGACCTATTGGTACGCCTGCCAAATAACTATCATCAAAATACAAACCTAAGTTATCCGGTACTTTACTTGTTAGATGGTCAGAGAAACTTTAATCATACTGCCGGTACTTTGGACTTTCTGAATCAAGATGGAAAGGCTCAAGAAATGATTATTATTGCCATAAAAAATACCCATAGAGCGAGAGACTATACGCCTACCTATGATGAAAACTACAACCGTTGGGGTATTTCTGGCGGCGCTGATAATTTTTTGGATTTTATTGAAAAAGAACTTATCCCATATGTGAATAAAAATTATCGCACTAACAACTTTAAAGTATTATCGGGTCACTCTTTAGGAGGGCTATTGGCTGTATACGCATTGCAATCAAGGCCCCACCTTTTTCAAGCGCACTTTGCTTTTAGCCCAAGTCTGTGGTGGCATAAGCAGGTCATTTTTGAGGACGCTGAAAACTTTCTCAAAAATACGACTGAATTGAGCAACTATCTTTACTTGAACCTTGGAAATGAGCAAGGAGATATGCTCACAGCATTTCAAAGATACACCGACCTTCTAAACGCAAATACTTCTAGTAATTTCAGCTATCATGTAGATATTGATGAAAAAGAATCTCATGGCACTACGGCCCTAATTGGACAAACACACGCATATCGTTACTTATTTGAGTCCTTGCAATGTCCGGAAGATATAATCGCTAAAGGCTTACCCGCGATTATTGCCTTCTATGAAAAGCAGTCACAAAAATATGGTTATACAGTACAACCGTCGTACCGAGCAATAAATAGGGCGGGGTACAATGCTCTGAATGCAAAAGACTTCGCCAAAGCCATTGAACTCTTCAAAATCAATGTTGAAAATTACGCATATAAAGCAGACCCTTATGATAGTTTGGCAGATGCCTTTGAAGCCGACGGAAAGCTCAGCGAAGCACTTAAGATGAGAGAAATTACGATGCAAAAAAGCCTAATTGAAAATGTTGAAAATAACGCTTATAAGACTCGTCTTGCCAATTTGAGAGCTCGGATTAACCAGAATGTTCAAAATGATTGAGCATTGCAAATGTTGTAGCTTAGAAGCCAAGCTTCTTCATTTGTTTACCAAACTTCATAGCAACTTGACTGTCCATCCCATTAAAAGGATTATCAACAACAACGTAAGACGATGTTGATTTAGTCATGTCAAATAATTCGCTGTTGGGATCTATACCGTTTTCGTCAATTTTCACACTATTAAAAGTATCGATGACTGCGTTTTTTAGTTTGCCCATTAAATGATCAAAAACCTCATGGGCTTGCCTGATAAATACATGATACGGCTCGCTGCCGCCAAACAGCGCACTTGTCCCCATGGCACCGTTCAAATGTATGGATTCTTTGATGTATTCAATTTCAGACAAGTATTCAACCCATATTTTGTCGAGGTTACATAGCACAACAACAGTTAATGCTTCAGCGCGTTTATCCTTGTTGATATAGCTCAAGCCTTGCCAGCGTTCATCGACATCTTTGACAAAAGCCTCAATCCCATTTTTGTGTAGAATATCTTCTCGAAGTTTTTGAAAGCCTCGACGCTGCTGCTCTGTCACTTCGCTATACCTGTAAAGGGTTTTACGACGCTCTAAATTAGCACCT
>CAZXTD010000014.1:40142-40584 GCA_964643575.1 uncultured Glaciecola sp.
TCTTTGCGCATGGGCTATTTTTTTGCCAAGCGCCGCTTTTGCATTTAGCTCTTTGTGTAGCGCGGTTATCGAACTAAACTCTTCTCCAGTAAAATGATTGAAGAGTTTGTCGGTAAGGCTAATAAAGTACTGCGAAGACCCAGGGTCACCTTGTCTTGCTGCTCTGCCACGCAATTGGTCATCTATGCGTCTTGATTCAAAACGGCTGGTGCCAATGATGTGCAGGCCGCCAAGATCTTTGGCACCTTCACCCAATAATATATCGGTTCCTCGCCCTGCAAGGTTGGTGCAGATAGTGACAGCGCCTAAAGCGCCTGCTCCGGCAATAATGTCGGCTTCGTCTTGGTCGTTTTTAGCGTTAAGCAACTGGCTACAAATCCCGTTTTTGAGCAACAATGCATGGAGTCTTTCAGATTCGGTGATGTTAGGAGTACCTACCAAA
>CAZXTD010000014.1:40594-46490 GCA_964643575.1 uncultured Glaciecola sp.
GTCCAGTTTTGTGAATCAAAACTATGTCTTGGCAAATTGCAGCATCTTTGCTGTGGCTATCGACAAAAACCCGGTCGGGCTTGTCGATACGGATACAAGGCTTGTGAGGCGGCATAATGCAAGTTCTTAAGCGGTATAATTCATACAACTCTTCGGCGGCAAGCATCGCTGTGCCGCTCATACCACTAACTTTGCTAAATAGTCGTTAAAAGTGAGTAAATAGACCTTGCGCCCACTTAATGCATTGGCGATATTTGGTGCTGCCGCGGCAAGGGTTTTGCCTTCGCCGGTTTTCATGTCGATAACTTTACCGTCGAATAGAGCCAAGCCTGCTAATATCTGGCTGTCGAAAGGTCTCATACCCAACAGCCGGTGTGATGCCTCTACTACCACGGCAAAAACTTTGGCTGGGGTATCCAGTTGTGATATTCGCGCTTTGAGATCTTCAGTAGACAATGATTTTAAGGATTCACCTAAAGAGTGGATTTCAATCAACGTTTTATGAAAAGGTTTGAGCTTGGGGTCAAAAGCTGATTGTTGCAGTTTTACCATTATTCGTTTTATCACGTTGCCACCTCTTGTGTGCTTTAGTCTATATTGGTGGAGTTGGCACGGAATTCAAGGACGATGGCAATTCTATGAGAAAGCAGCCGATATGGAATTTGTTACAATTTCTCGGAACCTACCTGTATATTTCCATATTTTTTGATGCAACACTTTCGCAATATTACTTTTAGTTGTTTTCTAATGGATCAAATTATCGAGATTGCGCATGTTAATTCATAAAAAAATAGCCTTAATCTCTGCCGTGTTCGTGTGCCTCTGTCTACTTCAAATTGACTATGCTTATGCAGAGACGCTACAGGTGGCTAAGGAAGCTAGTATTTTTCTCCATTGGGGTGCCGCTGTGCTGCTGTACGCCCACATTGGCGGTGGTTTTATAGGTATAATTGCAGGCTATACAGCGAGTCTAGTCCCTAAAGGTAAAACGCTTCATCGCAAAGCCGGAAAAGTATTCTATTTGGCGATGTTCATTTGCTATTTTATTGGCGCCCTCGTTGCGCCGTTTCTAGAGACTGGACAAAGAACTAACTTTGTAGCGGGTATCTTGGCATTATATCTATTAACTAGCGGTGTTTCGGCAGCTCAACGTCGTCAGTTTCACGCAGGTATTGGTGAAAAAATTGGAGCTGTAATTTCACTTGCCATTACTATATTGGGCTTATATTTCATTTATTTAGCCAGCAATAGCCCAACTGGCACAATTGATGATTCGCCGCCTCAAGCTTTTGTGTTATTTGTTGTGGCGGGCTCTCTAGCGTTTATTGGTGAGGTGAGAATACTTGTCCTCAAATCGCTTTCTAGTACTCAACGGACAATTCGTCATTTATGGCGCATGTGCTTTTCATTTTTCATCGCAAGTGGCTCATTTTTCTTTGGGCAATCAGGCTTTTTTCCTGATTGGTTTAATGCGTCATTGCTTCCTTTGGCTCTAGGTTTTTTCCCGTTTTCCATTTTGTTAATTTTTTTAGCAAAAGAAATACTAAAAAATCGCAAACTTCTAAAAGCTTAAGTTTATTGTTGAACAAACATCATTAAGGTGAGACATTGCTCAATCTCTATTTCTCATTGAATTAAAGGCTTTTTAACAACCCCTTAGTTTTCATTTCAAATTTACAAGCCACAAGTACAGTAGTAACTATCAGCATTTTGTCTACAAGATACCTTAATTCTTTTATATATATTCTATACGCCTTTGGCGTATTTTTTAAATGGTGTTATTGAGGCTGATACAATAATTAAAGGTGAAGCTCGCCCCTCCAAAGTGATTGAATTTGCGCCTCCTGAGGTCAGAGCTATACGAGCCAAAGTAGGCTTAACTCAAACCAAATTTGCAAGCTTGATTGGTGTAAGTAAACGAACACTTGAGAATTGGGAACAGGGCAGGAGAAGCCCAACAGGGCCTGCACGGGCGCTTTTGAAAATATTAGAAGCAGACCCTAAGTACGCGTTAGCCACACTAAAGAGTTAGCTTGTTTATTATCACAAAGCAGCATATTGCATTGGAGAAAAGTCGTATAGTACGTTTTTAAGTTTGTTCGAATTGCGCTTAATTACTTAAGCGCAATTCGAAATATTGAAAAACAGAAGGTATTCGCTCGCGAAAATTTAGCCGATCTTTTTATACTTCAAACGATGTGGTTCAACTACATCTTGTCCGTAGGTGTCTTTTAACCAAGCCGCATAATCGCTGTAGTTACCTTCGTAGAAGTTCACTTTGCCCTCGTCACGGTAGTCAAGAATATGCGTTGCTACACGGTCTAAGAACCATCTGTCATGCGAAATTACTAGCACACAGCCAGGGAATTCTAGAATCGCGTTTTCAAGCGCTCGCAAGGTTTCGACGTCTAGGTCGTTGGTTGGCTCATCCAGTAAGAGTGTATTACCGCCTGATTTAAGCAACTTCGCTAAATGCACACGGTTGCGCTCACCACCCGACAAGTCTTTAATGAATTTCTTTTGATCGGAGCCTTTAAAGTTAAAGCGGCTGCAGTATGCGCGGCTGTTAATTTCGAAGTTACCAATGCGAATAATGTCTTGGCCTTCAGAGAGCTCTTGGAACACGGTGTTGTTTTCGTCCATGTGGTCACGGAACTGTTCAACGCTTGCTATTTGCACCGTTTCGCCCATTTCAATCTCACCTGCGTCGGGGTTTTCTTTGCCGGTCATCATTCTAAACAAGGTCGATTTACCTGCGCCATTAGGGCCGATAATGCCAACAATGGCCCCTTTGGGGACGCTAAAAGATAAGTCGTCGATAAGCAGACGGTCGCCATAGCCTTTTGAAAGGTGTTTAACGTCTAACACTTTATCACCGAGGCGTTCGCCTGGTGGAATAAACAGCTCGTTAGTTTCGTTACGTTTTTGGTATTCACCGGTGTTTAGCTCTTCAAAGCGTGACATACGGGCTTTGCTCTTGGCTTGACGGCCTTTGGGGTTGCTGCGTACCCATTCTAGCTCTTGTTTAATCGACTTTTGCCGGGCGTTTTCAGCACGTTCTTCTTGCTCGAGTCGGGCGTCTTTTTGTTCTAACCAGCTTGAGTAGTTGCCTTCCCACGGAATACCTTCACCGCGGTCGAGTTCGAGTATCCAGCCGGCCACGTTATCGAGGAAGTATCGGTCGTGGGTAATAGCGACCACGGTGCCTTCGTAGTCGTGTAAGAAGCGCTCGAGCCATGCGACTGATTCTGCGTCGAGGTGGTTGGTAGGCTCATCGAGTAATAGCATTTCAGGTTTTTCGAGCAACAGTTTGCACAAGGCGACCCGGCGCTGTTCGCCCCCTGATAGTTTGCTTACGTCTGCATCCCAAGGCGGTAAACGCAGTGCGTTAGCTGCGCGCTCAAGTGCGTTTTCTAGGTTGTGTCCGTCTTTGGCCTGTATAATGGCTTCAAGCTCACCTTGTTCTTTTGCTAGGGCGTCAAAGTCGGCGTCGGGCTCAGCGTATGCAGCGTATACCTCGTCTATTCGTTTTAGGGCGTCAACCACATCGGCAACAGCCATTTCGATATTGCCGCGCACATCTTTGCTTTCATCAAGTTTTGGCTCTTGAGGTAAATAACCTATTTTTAAGTCGGCTTGTGGCCTTGCTTCACCTTCGATTTCTTTGTCGATACCGGCCATTATTTTTAAGAGGGTAGATTTACCCGCACCGTTAAGGCCGAGCACACCAATTTTTGCGCCATGAAAAAAGCTCAGGCTGATGTTTTTGAGAATGAAACGATTAGGTGGAACAATTTTGCCCACGCGGTGCATACTATAAACGTATTGAGCCATGCAGAAGATAGTCCTATTAATTGGGTTTAATTATTGGGTTATTTATCGAGTGTAGCGAGAACTGATTGCTCAATATTGTAGTCTAGTTTATGTTGATTAGTAAGCACTTAGGCGACAATAACCTTAAGTTTGTGGGGATTGAAGAGCTATCTTTGAGCCTAATACTCGACTAGCCTTGTAAAATTAATATGCTAGTATGCAAAAATAAGGAATAGGGCGTCAAAGCTATTGCCGTTTTGATGCTCGATAACGCATGGTTTTATGAACAATAACTTTGCAATATAACAAAAAGAATTGAGCGTAATACGCCAAAAAGATTCCACAGGAAGTCGTAAATGATTACAAAAACACTTGAGCAAATTGCAACGCATATTAGCGGCACCTTGCTAGGTTCACCAGGCCACGAAATTAGCGAAATGGCCAATCTTGCTACCGCGCAATCGCATCAGCTTTCGTTTTTGTCTAACAGTAAATATGCAAAAGACTTACAAAACACACAAGCGGGGGCGGTGATTCTGAAAGAAGCCGACGCAACAGGCTTTAACGGCAACGCAATCATTGTTGCCGATCCCTATGTTGGTTTTGCTAAAGCTGCACAGTTGTTAGACAGCACACCCGTTCAGCAGGGCGGAGTTGCAGCTAACGCAAGTGTGCATGAAAGCGCGCAAATTGGACAAAATGTATCAATAGGGCCTTTTGCAGTCATTAATGCAAACGCAGTCATTGGTGATAATTCAGTTATTGGACCAAACTCGTTTGTGGGTGAAGGCGCTATTTTAGGAAAGGGAGTCAACTTGCGCGCCAATGTACAGGTTTATCATCGCGTTGAATTAGGTGATAACGTGTCTTTGCATAGCGGTGTAGTGATTGGTTGTGATGGTTTTGGTTATGCTAACGACAAAGGCAACTGGGTTAAAATTCCTCAAACTGGCACCGTGATTGTCGGTGCCGACACCGAAATAGGTGCGAACACATGTATTGACAGAGGGGCGCTCGACAACACGATAATTGGTAAAAACTGTATTATCGATAACGCTGTACACATTGCGCACAACGTTGAAATAGGCGACCACAGTTGCATTTGCGCCCATTCGGGTATTGCTGGTAGCACGGTTATTGGCAAATACGTGATAATTGCAGGGCATTGCGGCATTAATGGGCATCTTACTATTGCAGATAAGGTGCAACTTACTGGCTTGAGCATGGTGACAAAAAGCATAAAAGAACCGGGTGTCTATTCTTCAGGCATTCCTGTTGCTCCAAACAGAGAGTGGCAAAAAAATACGGTGCTTTTACGCCAAATGGGTAAGCTTGTAGACCGAGTCAAGGCTCTTGAAAAAAAAACGCTTGAGACGAAAGTAAAATAACACATTGTTACGGGTCCAAAAATTGAGTCTGGAAATGTTTTTTATGGCTCAAGTATCATTATTTACAGATAACTATGAGATATTCCATTTAGACTGTATACAAAACTAGCAAAAGCGCTACAATATGCGCCAATAAATAGCCCATCAAAAGCGGCTCTCAGGTCTTTTTTGGCCTGCCGTGTAGGTGCTAATACTTTTATCTAATATTTCAATTTAGCTACTAGCCAATATACGTAGCGCCCAAGGAGCCAATATGCTTTCACGCAATATGAATATCGCCGATTTTGACCCTGAATTATTTGCTGCAATGGAAGCTGAAAAACAGCGTCAAGAACATCATATTGAATTGATTGCATCTGAAAACTATTGCAGCCCTCGCGTATTAGAAGCGCAGGGCTCGCAGCTGACCAATAAATATGCTGAAGGTTACCCAGGTAAGCGTTACTACGGTGGTTGTGAGCATGTAGATATTGCTGAAGACTTAGCAATTTCGCGGGCAAAAGAATTGTTTGGCGCAGAGTATGCAAACGTGCAGCCGCACTCAGGCTCACAAGCCAATACTGCTGTATTTATGGCGCTAATTGAAGCGAATGACACTGTGCTAGGCATGAGCTTAGCCGACGGTGGTCATTTAACTCATGGTTCGCATGTTAACTTTTCGGGTAAAACCTACAATGCGGTTCAATATGGTTTGC
>CAZXTD010000015.1:0-2852 GCA_964643575.1 uncultured Glaciecola sp.
GCGTCAGCCTTCCAAGCTGAATGTCGCCAGTTCGAACCTGGTCTTTCGCTCAAAAGACTTTATCTTTTAAGATAAGGTCTTTTTTTTTGTCATGCACTTAAAATTGATTTATTTTTTTAAAAAAATTGCTCAATAAATTTCGATATAAAAATGAGATTAAAGTCTATTTTATGTATTGGCTTTCTTTATAATTTGATTCATAACCTCTTGAGGATTTTTCCAACCCAACTGCTTAAAAGGGGTTAAATTCAATTTCTTGGTTAATTCTCGAATTACAGAAGCATTAAAAATTTCATATTCGTATTTTAAATAATCTATTTTTGAAATATTATAGTTTATAATTCCATTTATTTTTCTATCGTTGTCAGTAGCATAAAACTTTAAATCCCCTACTTGATTTACAAGAAACTCTGCATCTATTTCAATTTTTTCAAAATCTAATTGTGCATAAAAATTTTCTAGAAAAAACAAATGAATATTATCTAATTGTGTTGTAGAAAATTTAGGTATAATAAAAGAATAGAAACTTTTAGAATTCACAAAAATCAAACATTTTTTCTTTGCGATAAAAAACACAGAAGCATTCCACTTTCCAAAAATATTTTCAATATTAAATGTTTTATTTTCTACTCGTTTTTTTATTATTTTCTCTAACTTTTTTGTTGTAAATATTTCCGTCATTAGGTAGTATATAAATCATTTATAAAGTATGTATTTTATCTTTAAAGATTTTTTTACTCTATGTTTTAATTACAATTTATTCAATTTATCACCAAACATCAACAGTAAAAAAATAGGAACTGCTAAAGCAATTACAAATACTGTATTTGTGCTAAATATAATAGGATTTAAAGCTAAAGTTAATACAAATCCACCAATTGCGCCACCTAAATGTGCAGCATGCCCAACATTACCTAATTGATTTTTCATTCCATAAATAGAATACAACATATACCCTATTGCAAAAATATACCCTGGTATAGGAATTGCAAAAAATAAGGATAATTGCATATCTGGAAACAACAAAATAGAAGCATATACAATACCTGAAACTGCGCCAGAAGCACCAACAGCACTATAATAAGGTTCTTTTTTATGATATTGCAAAGTATATAAACTACCAGTTAATAAACTTCCGAAATAGATAACTAAAAAAGAAATTAATCCTAAAATAGTTGTAATGATATTTCCGAAAGCATATAAAACATACATGTTTAAAATAAGATGTAACCAATCTACATGCAAAAAACCAGATGTTAGCATTCTTATTTTTTCGTTACCTTTTACCTTACTAACCTGAAATTTGTATTTCTCTAAAAAAGCATAATCATCAAAACCTTTCATAGAAAACAAAACGTTAGCAATAATTACCAATAAAACAATAGGATTTGAACCATCTAGCATAACACAAAAATAACAAAATCTGTTTGGTTTTACTATATAGTTTTAATTTTAATACTGATATTTGCATCTTCAAATTAGCGGTATGCAATTTTTAATTTTTGCGATAGTTTACCCTTTTGTTTGGGTACTTTCTAAACTTCCTATGCGTATTTTATATGCGGTATCTAATGTGCTTTTTATCTTTGTTTACTATATTTTTAAATATCGAAAAGAGGTTGTTTTAGATAATTTAAGAATGGCTTTCCCTGAAAAATCATTCAAGGAAAAAAAGAAAATTTCTAAACAGTTTTTTAAACACTTTACAGATTCTTTTGTAGAAACAATCAAAGCAATTTCTATTAGTAAAAAAGAAATTTTAAAACGTTATACGTACAAAAATCCTGAATTGGTAAAAGGTTTTTTAGAGCAAGGAAGAAGTATTGCTTTTGTAAGTGCACATCAAGCAAATTGGGAGTGGCTTTCAAGTGCTCCTTTAGTTTTAAAATGTAGAGCTAGAGGTGCCTATACTAGTATTGGAAATCGTTATTTTGATAAAATTGTAAAAGATTCTAGAGAACGTTTTGGTTTTATTTGCTACAAATCTTCTAAAACAGTAAAAGCATTTTATGAAGATTATAAAGCAAAAAAACAAAGTATTTATGTTTTAATAAGTGATCAATCTCCACAAATAGAACACGCTTTATACTGGCCATCTTTTTTTGGGGTTAAAGTTCCTTTTCATGTGGGTGCAGAAAATTTAGCCAAAAAATTTAATTTGGTAGTTATTAATGCTTCTACTAAAAAAATAAAAAGAGGGTATTATGAAACTGAGTTTAAACTCATTTCAGAGACTCCAAAAAATGTTGAAAATTATGGTATTACCGATAAATACATTCAACTTACAGAGCAATTAATACAAGAGCAACCTGAATTTTATTTATGGTCTCATAAACGGTTTAAACATCGCAACCGATTTAAAGAATGGAAAAATTTAAGAGGAAATAAATTGAAAAAGAAATAAGTTTTACACAATTATTTCTACTCTTTTTAATTTAATTTTAAATACGATATTTGCATTTATGAATTTGATTGTTTTTTATCTTACCTACCCTATTATCTGGATATTTTCTATACTACCTATGTTTGTTTTATATCTTTTATCAGATTTCTTTTATATTTTACTTTACTATGTTTTTGGGTATAGAAAAGCAGTAATTCTAAAAAATATCGATTACGCTTTCCCAAATAAATCAAAAAAAGAACAGCAAGAAATTGCACGTAAATTTTATAGAAACTTTACAGATATAATGGTAGAAAGTATAAAATCTTTTACCATATCAGAAAAAGAAATCTTAAAACGTTATAGTTACAAGAATCCTGAACTTGTTAATCATTACGTTAAAGAAGGTAAAAGCATTGCTTTGGTAAGTGCTCATTTGGCAAATTGGGAATGGTCTACAAGTTTACCT
>CAZXTD010000015.1:2862-11895 GCA_964643575.1 uncultured Glaciecola sp.
GGGCAACTACGGCTAATTTTATTAAAATGATAAAAAGTAATTTTGAAAATAATATTCAAGGTACTTATATTTTATTGAGTGATCAATCTCCTATGATTGAAAAAACATTTCATTGGGCAAACTTTTTTAACGTAAAAGTACCTGTTCATACAGGAGCTGAAATGCTTTCTAAAAAACACAATTTGATTGTGATTAATTACAGTGCTAAAAAAATCAAAAGAGGGTACTATGAAGCAAAATTTGAGTTGATTACAGAAAACCCAAAAGACTATAAGGATTACGAAATCACTGAAAAATTTCTAAGAATTACAGAACATAATGTAAGAGCTCAACCTGAATGTTACTTATGGTCTCATAATCGATTTAAACACCAACACCGTTTTGAAGAGTGGCAAGCATTACAAAAAATAAAACTCCAAAACCAAAGAAAAGCTTAACCATAAAAAAACAGTACTTTTTAGTAGTAAAAAAGTACTGCTCGTTTATAATATTTTTACTTATTATGGTGCGCGGTTGTCTTATTGCGGAGAAATAACCACCGTTAAATGTTTTGAAGACAGGGGCTTAGTTGACAAAGTCTTGGCTTCAAACGGGATGGGTAAAGTACTATTAATTGACGGCGGCGGCTCATTGCGCAGAGCTCTCGTCGATGCCGAAAACGTGCAACTCGCCATGGAAAATGACTGGGAAGGCATTATTTGTTATGGGTCAGTCAGGGATGTGGATTTACTCGAAGAATACGATATTGGCATTCATGCAATCAATGCAATCCCGGTAAGCGCAGAATCAAGAGAGGTCGGTGACTTAGACATTGCCGTTAACTTTGCTGGCGTTACGTTTTTACCCGAAGATTTTGTATACGCAGACAACACAGGCATTGTGTTATCACCTGAACCATTGGAATTCGATTAGTCTTATTTCGCTCGACTGACGCTGAGTTTACGAAAAAATGTTATTTAAATGAGCAGCAATTCTAACGCCTGCTTGCTGAAGCCGGAGTTTAACCGTCGGTGTATGGTCGTAAAGATACTGCCAAGAGAGTCTGTCTTCTTCTGGGTAAATCGTATCTCTAATCTCCGCACTTTCTTGTATGTATATCAAGGGGTCAGTGGTCATCCACGCTTTCGCTTGCTCTTCGGTAATTTTGGGTGCCAAAAAGTCTGTCCATTCAGTAAAAGAAAGTTGTTTGCGGTCGATTAGACCAGAGTCCCAAACGCGATGTAAGTTTGAGTCTTCCCAAAAAAAGTTAACTTTAACGTCATTGCCGCCTCTGTCCGTGCCATCACCAGCATGCAAGGGCTGATGCAAATCACCAATAATATGTACAATCATTTTAAGCGCTAATTGTTTTTCTTCTCGCGAAGCGCTTTTATCTTTTAGCGTTTTTGTAAATTGGGTAAGCGCAGAAAAAGAGTCACCTTGCTCAGGCGCACCAACGTCAGAATACACCTTGCCCTTAGGCACTGTCACGTAGTGAAAAGGCCCAGCCACGTTTTGCCAAAAATGATCGGGGTTTGAGCGCATTTCATCGGCATAAGTACTGACTTCTGCGAGTGTTTCATTGTCTAAAATTGACTCAATAGCTTGCTTAGCTTGAGGTGTTAAATAGAGCTCAGCAATTTGCCCAGTAATACGGTGGCCAGTTTGCCCCCAAGCCATTGCTTGATTTGTCCAAAAACAGCTTGCTACAACAAAGGCGCTAATGAGTCTTGTAATTAGTTTCATGTGTTTTCTCAGAAGATGGAAAAAGTCATACCTCAGAGTATAACTCGCTTATTATTGAGCCGGCACTTTTTTTTGCTAAAGCTTAGGTTGCTTATATCCCCAAGGCTCAACTAGGCTTTGCTCAATTTTAAGATGGTTTAATATACGCGCCACCACAAAATCAACCAAGTCGTCTATGGTTTTAGGCATATGATAAAAACCAGGTGATGCAGGCATGATGACTACACCCATATTTGAAAGTTTGAGCATGTTTTCGAGATGAATGCTAGAAAGTGGCATTTCTCGCGTCACCAATATTAGTTGTTTTCGTTCTTTAATCATTACGTCTGCAGCACGCTCGATTAGGTTGTCGCAAGCGCCAACGACGATAGAAGACAGCGTGCCGGTTGAACAAGGACACACTATCATTTGTTCAGGAGCAGACGAGCCCGACGCCACAGCCGAAAACCACTCTTCTTTGCCATACACTCTTATTTGGCCAGGCTTTGCGTTAGTGAGCTCAGCAAAAAACTCACTAGCAGACTCGGGTTTTGCGGGTACTTTTAAGTCTTCTTCGGTTGCAAATACAACACGGGCCGCTGATGACATCAATAGATGCACAAATTTATCAGCAGCCACTAACTGCTTTAGCAATGCCAAGGCATAAGGAGCGCCAGAGGCGCCGGTGACTGCCAAGGTGATGGCATTACTCATTTAGTTCTCCAAGTCTGTCTAAAATGCGTTGATGAATTCCTTCAAAACCGCCGTTACTCATCACTAATATATGGTCGCCGGGTTTTGCGTTCTCACAAGCTGCGAGTACAATCGTTTCTGTTTGTTGATGCGCTGTAACCGAAACCTCACTGTTATCAATAACATCTTGTAAAGACCATTCTAGCTTAGCCGGCTCTAACAAATGGACTTCGTCGGCCTGTTGCCAAGCTTGAGAAAGTTGATTTTTGTGAATTCCCATACGCATAGTATTAGATCGCGGTTCAACAATCGCAATGATCTTTTGATTACCCACCTTGTTGCGCAAGCCTTCTATCGTCGTTTGAATGGCGGTAGGGTGATGGGCAAAGTCGTCATAAACCGTTATCCCTTGTTTAACGCCTTTAATTTCCATTCTGCGTTTAACGTTTTCAAAGCCACTAAGTGCTTTAATCGCGTCTTCTACTTTCACGCCAGCATGGTGTGAGGCGGCAATGGCCATGAGCGCGTTGTTCATGTTGTGTGTGCCAATTAAGGGCCAAGTAACTGTGCCAAGCGACTTACCCTTGTGCAGTACTTCAAATTCGCTGCAGTCAGATTTTACTTTGTTTGCTTGCCATTGTGATTTTTGCGCTTGGCCAATAAAACTTTGCTCACTCCAGCAGCCCATCTCCAATACTGACTCTAAATTAGGGTCTGCGGCGGGTGACAAAATGAGCCCATTAGCGGGTACGGTTCGAACAAGGTGGTGAAACTGTTTTTTAATTGCGTTTAAGTCGTCAAAAATATCGGCATGGTCAAACTCGAGGTTGTTTAACACCAGTGTGCGCGGGCGGTAATGGACAAACTTAGAACGCTTATCAAAAAACGCACTATCGTATTCATCTGCTTCAATGACAAAAAATGGCGACTCACCAATGCGTGCGGAAATACCAAAATTTTCAGGTACACCTCCAATTAAAAAACCGGGTTTTAAACCGGCATCTTCCATTATCCATGCGAGCATGCTGGTGGTAGTCGTTTTGCCGTGTGTGCCGGCCACAGCCAACACCCATCTGTCTTTTAAAAGGTGATCAAGCAACCATTGGGGGCCGCTTGTGTAGGGTAAGTTGCGATTAAGCACATATTCAACAGCAGGGTTAGAACGTGCCATCGCGTTACCAATAATGACAATATCGGGAGCCGGCTCAAACTGTGACTCGTCATAGCCTTCTGATAATTCAATGCCGAGCTGCTCTAGCTGAGTGCTCATTGGTGGATATACGTTGCGGTCGGAGCCGGTGACTTTATAGCCAAGGCTTTTTGCAATGGCTGCGATACCACCCATAAAGGTGCCGCAAATGCCTAAAATATGAACATGCATATGGGGATTTTCGTCTCGTTTGGTCAAATTATCCCTAGTGTAACAAAGACTTCTATTAAGCGCTTATAAGTAAAGCTAAGTTTATCTCAATTACTGTTTTTAATCGTCATGCAACCCAGTTACAATATAGTTGTAGACTAAAGGGGCATTTATCTCTCTAGCTTGTTCAGGTTACTCTTAGCCTGTTTTCCAACCATTCAAAAGGAAATATTGTCAATGAAACGACTCAATTCTCAATTGCAGCAAGATGGTGCGCCGCTCGAACTTATTCTGCTTATCCGTACGTTACTGGCGGCATGTAAAGAAATTTCGTTTCGTGTCAGCCAAGGCGCCTTAGCTGGAGTGCTCGGGTCAACATTGAGTGAAAATGTTCAAGGTGAAACCCAAAAGAAACTCGATGTAATATCAAACCAAATTCTTAAAGATACCCTAAGTGAATCGGGTTACGTAAAAGCTATCTCGTCAGAGGAAGAAGAAAACGTGGTGCCGTGTTCACCAGACGGTAATTATTTAGTGAGTTTTGACCCACTAGACGGTTCATCAAACACTGAAATTAATAGTTTAATTGGCACTATTTTCTCTATTACCCACGCTCCGCAGTGGATGGAGCCCGATGACCCTTCAGCATTTTTGCAGCCCGGTACGCAAATAGTTGCCGCGGGTTACGTATTATATGGTCCGTCAACCATGCTTGCGATGACCACAGGCCGTGGTACGCATTTATATACGCTTGATAAAACCCATGGCGGTTTTCTTTTAACAAAAGCGAATATACAAGTGCCAACTCAAACTAGTGAATTCGCAATTAATGCATCAAACTCGCGCCATTGGGAAGCGCCCATTCAAGAATATGTAAACGATTTAATCGCAGGTACCGATGGACCACGTGAAAAAGATTTCAATATGCGCTGGGTAGCCGCAATGGTAGGCGACATCCATAGAGTGCTATGTCGCGGTGGTATTTTTATGTACCCCTTTGACAAGCGAAATCCAGAAAAAGAAGGCAAATTAAGGCTTTTATATGAAGCTAACCCCATGGCCTTTTTAATGGAGCAGGCGGGTGGCTTAGCTTCTACTGGAGAGGGGCGGATTATGGAAGTCATGCCAAGTGAAATACATCAACGCGTACCCACATTAATCGGTTCGAAAGAAGAAGTAGAAACTTGCCTTTCGTATTATAAAAAACACAAAAAATAGCGTAAAATATAATTTATAAAGTATTGTTAATTAAGTATATATCAAGGAAATCATATGAGTTTAAGTAACGTCCCAGCGGGTGATAAATTACCTGATGAAGTATTGGTAATTATTGAAATTCCCGCTTATTCCTCCCCTATCAAATATGAAGTAGATAAGGATACTGGCGCATTGTTTGTAGACCGTTTTATGGGAACCTGCATGCAATATCCATTAAACTATGGCTACGTAAACAACACGTTGTCTGACGATGGTGATGCGGTTGATGTATTAGTGATGACTCCACATCCACTTATTGCTGGTGCAGTAATTAAGTGTCGTCCGGTTGGCGTACTTAACATGACTGATGAGTCGGGCCAAGATGCAAAAATTATTGCAGTGCCCGTGGATAAATTGTCACCTATTTATTCAGACATTAAAGATATTGATGACGTACCTGCTATTACCAAAAACCAAGTAGAGCATTTTTTCTCACATTATAAAGATCTTGAAAAAGGCAAGTGGGTAAAAATAGATGGTTGGGCTGGTATAGAAGCCGCGAAAGAAGAAATTGTATCAAGTGCCGCTCGATACGAGAAAGGTGCGAACTAGTTTAACCCTGGTTACACTTTTGGTTATACTAAAGGCTCGTTATACGGGCCTTTTTTAATTGCCCCTAAATAGTTCAAACAATAGGTCAACGACATGCCCGCGAATAATAATGATATGAAAAAAACACTTAATTTCGATTTTATAGTGCTCATAATAATGTGCTTCATCGCTTTGCCTGTTATTGCTGACGAACCCAAAGAATTATATTGGGAAGACATGGTGCCAGAGGGGTACACAATGCCTGAAGTGTCGATGGAACACACAGGCAGTATGGCGCAAGTTGCACCTAATGCACCATTAGTGCATTCATTAAATAATACCTTAGTAAAAATACCGGGATTTGTGGTGCCTTTAGAAGGAGATAGCGACAGTATCACCGAATTTTTGCTCGTTCCTTACTTTGGCGCATGTGTTCATGTGCCTCCTCCACCATCAAATCAAATAGTTTATGTAAGATTTTCTGAAGGCGTGCCGATAGATAATCTATACGATGCCGTTTGGGTCACCGGAACGCTCTCTACCGAGGGGTGGAAAGGCGACATCGCATCAGTTGGATATAGTCTTTCCGGCATAGGCGTTAGTGCTTTTGACGGGTAATTATTTTTAGAAACTTGGGTTCAAGTTTTATAGTAGGTGAAGCATGAATTTTTTATCGAAGCTGCCGATCAGGACAAAACTCTATGCCATTCCCATTATTGGGATAGCGGCTTTCATGATATATGTCACAGTAACAACCATTACCGCTAATTCGAACGTGGAGATTTTAGATAACGCTCGTAAAATACAGTTTCCCGCTGTTTTAGCTTCTAAAAACTCTTTAGTTAGCATGGGGAATGCAAAAGCCCATTTGGAGTCTGCTGTTACTACAGGCGATGAAGAAGCAATGGTGAAAGCAGAAACCGAAGCGGGTATTGCTATAGACAATTTGAAAGCGATTGAAAATTTGACTAGCGAGCTTTCTATCGAAATTGCCCCCATCGAAGAAAGTTTTAATGCTTACTTTGAAACTGCATACTCAGTCACCGAATCGATAAACAGCGGCACCGCAGATTTTTCTAAAATAGGCGCTTTGTCGCAAAAAATGAATGAGGACTTTGATTCTGCTATTGCAGCTTTGAGCGCGTTTAACTCAGGGCAGCTATCAATGTTTGAGGCGGCAATCCAAGATGCGAACAATGCAGCCAAACGATTAAGTTGGGTCGGTATTGTAATGACCATTATTATTACGATTGTCTTACTTGGCGTGTCTATTCCTATTGTGTCTAACTTACGTAGCTCGATTAACAACGTGGTTAATTCTTTACGTGAAATAGCGCAGGAAGACGGCGACTTAACCAAGCGTATTATCACAGACAACAAAGACGAAATTGGCGACTTAGCCTATTGGTTTAATCAGTTTGTGGAAAAACTACAAAACGTAGTAAGAGACATTGGTAATTCGAGTAAGCCGCTGGCGACCTTGGCCGAAAACCTTAATCAAGTATCAAATAATGCTCGCGATACCATCTCAGCACAGCAAATGTCTGCGCATGATGCAAAAGCTGCGGTCGATAACATGACCAGCAGCGTCAATGCAGTAGCGCAAAGCGCGTCAGATGCTGCAAGTGCTGCCAGTGAAGCAACCACTGCGGCTGATGATGGTCAAAATGTGGTTAACCAAACCGTTAACAGCATTCAAAGTTTAGCCGCTCGGGTTGATGAAACTGCGATAGTCATTAAGAAGCTTGAAGAAGATTCAAATCAGGTAGGGGTTGTGCTTGACGTGATTAAAGGCATTGCTGAGCAAACTAATTTATTAGCACTAAACGCGGCAATTGAAGCAGCCCGTGCAGGCGAACAAGGCAGAGGTTTTGCCGTAGTAGCAGATGAGGTGCGCACACTTGCCTCCAGAACGCAGCAATCGACCGAAGAAATTCAATCAACCATTGAGCAATTGCAAAACGCTGCGCGCTCTGCGGTAACCGCAATGGCAAAAGGTACCGAACAAGCGTCTTTAAGCGTTGATGAGGCGAACAAAGCAGGCAGCAGTTTAGGTGCAATCACCAATACGATTAGCCGCATTAATGAAATGAATGACCAAATTGCACAAGCAACCGGCGAGCAAAAAGCAGTTGCAATGTCGATTAGCAATAACGTAGATGATATTAATACGCGCACCGAAGATACCGCATCTAGCTCAGAAAAACTCACGGGAGTGAGCCATGAATTAGAGCAATTATCGGAAGACTTTAGCCTCATAATGAAGCAATTTAAATATTAACTCACTTTCATAATAAAGCCCGCTTTTGCGGGCTTTTTCGTTATTGGGCTACGAGTTATTGTCAAGATAAATGAGTTTGGCTGGGTTGAACAAAACCCAAGAAGTCAGTATATATTTGTCATTTGAGATAGGCGTGTTACCTCTGTGGGTGTGAGTAAAGCCAGCCGGTGCAATTACCATTCGTCCAGCCTGAGGGCTAATCTTTTTACCTTGGTAATAAAACTCAGTCTCTCCGCCTTCTTCTACATCATTTAAATAGAACATAAAGAGTAGGTTTCTGTGCAGTGCTTCTGTGCTTGCGGGTTGAGGATAAATCTCTGAATGCCAGTAAGGATAGCCGCCTTGCCCTTTTGTGTACTTTTGCGCATTAATTTCGCCTAATCGAAACACATAATTTACTAGCTCCGCCACTTTAGGTTTGCCAACTTCATCGTAATTTTCGGCGGTTAAGGCAACGGGGGCATCGGTTTTAGGATCTTTCAGTGTGAGGGCGATTGGGCCGATTAATGCAAAAAAATATTCCCTGAAATATTCAACAAGAAAATGCGAAGTGATTTTATTTACGTCTTCAAATATTGGCGCAAACTCTTTGTTTCTTTGAATCGACACGTCTTGAGAGTTTTTCTTTGTTGTGTCTATTCCACCACCAGTTTGGCCTTGTTTGAGGTTTGGGCTTTTTTCAAATATGTCGATAATTCTTTTACACAACTGTTCAGGTAAAGCCCCGTCGATTATCTTAATAAATTCTTCTGACGAACTCATATCTGCTAATTTCCTTATTGGTGGGGTGTAGATGCTTTCGCTTAATAAGAGTTTCTATTCTTGCTTATCTATAAGGTGTTCTTGTAAAAGCGCCCTTACATTATCAGGTATTTTAACGGACTTTTTGGTTTCGTAGTCAAAGTGCACCATAGTTGTTGTGCCGCGCGCTTTTAGTATGTCGTCTTGCCAGCATTCTTGGCAGACCTTAAACGAGCTATTGCCAATTTTGCTGACAAAGGTTTGGATTTTGACAGGGCTTTGCATAAATATCTGTTGTAAAAAGTCGACATTATAATTGGCCAATATCAGAGGCCAATTATCGAATGATAAGCTAGGCACAAACATTTTAAATATGGGTGTACGTGCAGCCTCAAACCAACCTACTAACACCGTGTTGCCAACATGTTGCAGGGCATCGGTTTCATAAAATCGGACGGTATATTCT
>CAZXTD010000015.1:11905-27143 GCA_964643575.1 uncultured Glaciecola sp.
TTTAACATCGGTCCAAGAAATCCACCGGTGTGCGATTTTTTGTTTTTAGCGATGTCTTCTGGTGTTCCTTCAGCAATTATTTGTCCGCCGCCTGAACCACCCTCGGGGCCAAGGTCGACAACCCAGTCAGCGGTTTTAACCACATCTAGGTTATGTTCAATTACCACTACCGTATTACCCGCATCTCTTAGTTTATGTAATACCTGTAATAGTTGCTTAATGTCATGGAAGTGCAAACCCGTTGTGGGTTCATCCAATATGTAGAGTGTTTGCCCAGTATCTCGTTTAGACAGCTCTTTAGCCAGCTTCACACGCTGGGCTTCGCCGCCTGATAGCGTCGTTGCCGATTGTCCAAGACGAATATACGATAAACCAACGTCCATTAAGGTTTGAAGCTTTCTTGATATTGACGGTATTGCATCAAAGAACTCGCGTGCGTCTTCAACGGTCATTTCTAACACTTCGTGGATATTTTTGCCTTTAAACCGAATTTCTAGGGTTTCACGGTTGTAGCGTTTGCCAGTACAAACATCACAAGGCACGTAAACGTCTGGTAAAAAGTGCATTTCAACTTTTATTACGCCATCGCCTTGGCATGCTTCGCAGCGTCCGCCTTTTACATTAAAGCTGAAACGCCCTGGCTTGTAACCTCTAGAGCGTGCTTCTTGAGTGCCAGAGAATATTTCGCGCACGGGTGTAAAAATACCGGCATAAGTGGCAGGGTTTGAACGGGGCGTTCGGCCAATTGGGCTTTGGTCGATATCAACTACTTTATCTAAATGCTCTAAGCCTGTCATTTCTTTATAAGGAGCAGGTTCATTTACTGTTGCTCTATTTAATTCTCGCTGTGCTATTCGATAAAAAGTATCATTAATCAAGGTTGATTTACCTGAGCCCGATACACCGGTAATACAGGTCATGAGCCCGGTAGGTATTTTTAAGCTTACGTCGCGCAAGTTGTTGCCGGTCGCACCAGCGAGTGTCAACCAAGGTCTCTTTGCCGTGGGCGTTCGCTTTTCGGGTATCTCAATTTTTTCAGTGCCTAAAAGATATCTGCCGGTAATAGACGCTTCGCAGTTCATGATGTCTTCAAGCTGACCTTGGGCGATAATTTCGCCTCCGTGCACGCCAGCACCTGGGCCAATATCGACTACATAATCAGCTTCGCGAATAGCATCTTCGTCGTGCTCTACCACAATTACGGTATTGCCGAGGTCGCGCAAATGACGAAGCGTATTGAGCAAGCGTTCGTTATCGCGCTGATGTAAACCAATAGAAGGTTCATCTAACACGTACATAACGCCCACAAGGCCTGCGCCAATTTGGCTGGCCAAGCGAATACGTTGTGCTTCGCCCCCTGACAACGTGTCGGCGCTGCGTTCTAGAGACAAGTAATTTAGGCCAACGTTGACTAAAAACTGCAGCCTGTCCATGATCTCTTTAAGAATTTTATCGGCAATTGCGGCGCGCTGTCCTTGTAAACTCAAGGTTTTAAAAAACTGGTAGGCATCAGCAATCGACATGTTAGCAATTGTTGGTAGATTAGTTTCTTGTATAAAAACGTTACGCGCTTCAAGACGCAAACGAGAACCCGAGCAACTTGAACATGGCTGGTGACTTAAGTACTTGCCTAACTCTTCACGTACCGTATTTGATTCAGTCTCTTTGTAACGCCGCTCCATGTTAGGGATAATGCCCTCAAAAGGATGCTTACGCTCCATAATGTCGCCGCGCTCATTAATGTATCTAAACTTAATTGACTCACCTTTTGAGCCTTGCAATACGATATCTTGAGCTTTTTTGTCGAGCGCTTGAAAGGGTTGTGTTAAGTCAAAGCCGTAATGGTCGGCCACCGACATCAGCATTTGAAAATAGTAGTAGCTGCGTTTATCCCAGCCTCGAATCGCACCGCCCGATAAGCTAAGTTCATCGTTGCCAATAACCCGATGGGGGTCAAAAAACTGTCTTGTGCCCAATCCGTCGCAGGTTTGACATGCCCCAGCAGGATTGTTAAACGAAAATATACGTGGCTCAAGCTCAGTAATACTATAACCACAATGCGGACAAGCGAAGTTAGCAGAAAAAATAATCTCTTCTTGCTCTTCTTCCATGTAAGCCAGTTTGGCTGTGCCTGCCGATAAATTAAGCGCAGTCTCAAATGATTCTGACAAGCGCAGTTGCAAGTCGCCGCGCACTTTAAAACGGTCGACCACCACTTCTATGGTGTGCTTTTTGCGCAAGTCTAAATCGGGCGGATCTGATAAATCACATACTTCGCCGTCAATACGCGCTCTGATAAACCCTTGAGCAGATAAGCTTTCTAGTGTTTTAAGATGCTCGCCTTTACGTTCTTGTACGACTGGCGCAAGTAGCATTAATTTTGTGCCCTCTGGTAAAGCGAGGGCTTTGTCGACCATTTGGCTTATTGTTTGCGCATCGAGCGGCACGTTGTGATCGGGGCACCTTGGTGTGCCAACGCGAGCAAATAATAGCCTTAGGTAGTCATAAATTTCAGTAATAGTGCCCACAGTTGAACGCGGGTTGTGCGAGGTTGATTTTTGTTCAATTGAGATGGCAGGCGACAGACCCTCTATGTGGTCTACGTCTGGCTTTTCCATCATTGACAAAAACTGTCTGGCGTAGGCCGATAAGCTCTCTACGTATCGGCGTTGACCCTCTGCGTATAGGGTGTCAAATGCAAGTGAGGATTTCCCCGACCCTGAAAGACCGGTTATCACGACCAATTTGTCGCGAGGTAATGTAATGTCGATGTTTTTAAGGTTGTGCGTGCGCGCACCTCTAACTTCTATTTTATCCATATTTGTTGCAAATACACCTGTTTCGAGTAATCCGCTAGTATGCCATAAATCGTGACGAAATCATCGACAAACCATGAACAAATACTTACGAATGACTGATACCTGAGATCATCATTGTTTACACCTAAACGTGTTTGCAAAAGTGCAATGCAAATTCTTAACTATCAAAATTTGAGTCAACAGTTTAAAATGCGCGACTGATTTTTATAGCAGCGTGAACCATGTCCGAAAACTCTCTCAACCGAAGCGAATGGCAAGCAGGATTAAGCTTGGCAGCAGTTTATGTGCTGCGCATGCTCGGCTTGTTTATGGTCATTCCTGTTATTGCGGTTGCCGCTGTTGAGTATCCTGATTATTCTCCTTTATGGGTAGGGCTTGCGATTGGAGGCTATGGCCTTACACAAGCTATTTTTCAAATCCCGATGGGTTTGTTATCTGACCGTTTTGGGCGTAAGCGCATCATCTATATTGGCCTTGGTTTATTTGCCTGTGGTTCTTTTATAGCGGGTTATGCCGATAACATGATGCTATTAACAATTGGGCGTATTATGCAGGGCAGCGGCGCCATAGCAGGCGCAGTAATGGCGCTCGCAAGCGATGTTACTCGTGAGTCTCAGCGTACAAAAATTATGGCCTTAATTGGCGTGTCGATTGGCCTCTCGTTTTATCTGGCATTGTTACTCGGGCCGCTTATTGCCAGCCAGTTGGGCATGTCCGGAATATTTTATATCACCGCATTTTTATCGCTTTTATGTATCCCGCTAATTGCGCTTGGCGTGCATGTTGAAAATCAACAGCAAGCCACCGGCGATGCCTTACCAAGGGTGAGTTTATTGCCTCAGTTATATAAACACACACACTTGTGGCGACTGAACATTTCAGTACTTGTTATTCATTTGCTCATTACTTGTTTTTTTGTGCAGGTGCCTGTTTTGTTGATTGATTTGGGCGTGCCATTATCCGACCACTGGGTTTTATATTCGATCGTGTTGTTTGTGTCTGTGGTGTTGCTTGTGGGTATGCTCAAAGTTGTGGACAAACTTAAGATATCCTTGAGCTTTAAAATTGCCCTTTTATTTATGGCTGCGGCATTTGTATTTTTATTGACGCAAACACCTTCATTAGCTGGTATCGCAATTGCTGGTATTTTGTTTTTCACGGGTTTTAATTACCTTGAAGCGAAAATGCCGTCGATGGTGTCGTCTATTGCACCCGCTGGCAGCAAAGGCAGTGCCATGGGCATATATGCCTCGCATCAGTTTTTGGGGGCTTTTTTAGGTGGTTTATTATCTGGCCTTCTGAACAGCTATTTTTCTGCTCAATATACATTTATCATGTGTGTCATCGTCATCTTTTTGTTAAGCTTATTAGCAAGAGGATTAGCTAGCGTCGAAAAAATCAAGCGTGTTACTCTTCCTTTGCCTAGCCTTAACAAAGACTCACAATCTATAGAACATTTGCAAGTGGCGCTGGGCAAGCAGCAGGGTGTGAAAGAAGTCATTATCGACATGCTCGACAACGCGGTATATTTGAAGGTCGACGCCAAACAATTTGACTTGGCAGAAGCGAAGGCGCTAATCAATCAGTAAAAAAAATATAGGTTATATAAACCTGAGGTAATGCTTGTGACTTAGCTATCCTATTTGCGGAGAGCTTGTTAAAGTATTATTAATAATTAAAGTGCAGAATAACGAAGGAAAGAAAATGGCATCCAGAGGTGTTAACAAAGTCATATTAGTCGGTAATCTAGGAAACGATCCCGAGGTTCGTTACATGCCTAACGGCAACGCTGTTGCTAACTTGAGTATCGCAACAAGCGAAAGCTGGAAAGACCAACAAGGCCAGCAACAAGAGCGTACTGAGTGGCATCGTGTGACTATGTATCGCCGTTTAGCCGAAATCGCCGGTGAATACTTGAAAAAAGGCTCTCAAATTTATCTAGAAGGTAAATTGCAAACAAGAAAATGGCAAGACCAGCAAGGCAACGATAAATACACTACCGAAGTGATTGCTGACCAAATGCAAATGCTAGGCGGCCGCAACGAAGGCCAAGGTGGCGGGGCATATCAAGGTGGTCAACAAGCACCACAACAAAGGCCACAAAACCAAGGCGGTTATCAAAATAACCAAGCTGCACCGCAATCAAACCAAGGTAATTACCCAGGCAACAACGCGCCAAACCAACAAGCGCCAAAAGCACCGCCTAAAATGTCAGAGCCTGATATGGATTTTGATGATGATATTCCGTTCTAACCAAAATTCGATTTTAAAATGTCGACTTTTATCTTCAAAAACCGCACATTGTGCGGTTTTCTTGTTAGTGGCTAAGCTAAAATATACATACTTTAGTACGTACTCAAATATGCTTTAAGTCATCTTGTGAGGCGCTTACGGTTTGTCTAGGATATTCGAAAAGGACAAATTCGGAAAAAGCTAGCATGTATTTTAACAACGCCACCCTCTCAAACTCATTTTCATTGCTCACAAGCTACTCTGTTGCTAAACATTGTTTAAGCAACACAATAGTATGTGTTTGTTTAGTCATTTTGAGCGCTTTTTTTATTTCAAATCGAGCATTGGCGCAAACAGAGATTAATTGTGAGATGCTCGCTACAGTTAGTATTTCTGATAACGCAGTTATAAATTCCCCATGTAATATAGACGAATTTGATGCAAACAATAACGGCTCTTTTATTTTAAAACAATTGTCCAATACGAATGCTTTTACTGTTAATCAACTGTTTCGTTTAAACACATATAATTTTCAAAACGATGATGCTGCACAATTTACTAGCAATGGCAATACACAGCTTATCTTTAGCGAAGTCACTAACAATGGGTTAATTACCAACAACGCTTTTTTTAATAACCAAGCCTCGAGTTTGGTCACCAATAACAGCGACATGGTCAATAATAACACTTTGCAAAGCTCTGGTAGGTTTAGAAATAACGGCCGCATTTTTAACAGCATAGACGCTACTATCAATATCCGAAAATCCGGTATTGGTCGGACAGGCTTTGAAAACTTTGCATTGCTAGAAAATAACGGACGGTTCATTGCAAACAATCCAGCGACAAACTTTACGGGAGCAACGATAAACAATTATGGTAGCTTTGAAGCAAACGACACGCTAGTAAATGAAGGTATTTTTAATAATTGGGGGACATTCGAGCAAGAATCGACAATAGACCCCTACCTATCCAATCTAGGAACCATTGTCAATAATGATACGATGACATTGATATCATTATTCAACCAAGAAGGTGCCGACTTCACCAATAATGGCAGGATGACTATCAACTCGATCCGATTTTCAATAGTCGATAACTTCGGATTATTTCAAAACAACGCCATTATAAATATCGCTAAAAAAAGCGGTTTCACTACTAGAGGCATTTTTGTTAATAGTGGAACTATCGATAATCATGGTTCTTTTACAATAAACGGCACTAATAATTTAACATTGGGATTAGCGACTAATTCAGGACTCATTAACTCGAGTGCTCAAAATGGCGGAAGAATAATTGTTATGTCGGGAGGCGAGTTAAGGAGTGGTGGAACAATCAGCAACAACACAATTGACATAGAATCAACAGGGTTATTGTCAGCAGGTGCAAACGGTGCAGGCACCCTCATATTTACCGATGGCGAAATGAGAATAAAAGGAATGTTAGAAACAGAAATTACGTCATCGAGTATTTACGACATGGTTGTGGGGCAACAAAACACGAATGTCATTCTTTATGACACTACTGATTTTTCATTCTTATTTTCTGACAACTATTTTGCCAATGACGGTGATATCTTTGGTTTCTTACGTGCAAGCATGTTCACGCTTGAAGGCTTCAATGATTTTGATGAATTTTTTACTTCCATAAGATCAAGAGTGACTGTTTCCAACTTAGCAGCCGGCTTTGATTGGTCTTTGCAACTAGTGTCAGATACAATTTCGTTACGGGTTTTTGCAGTTAACAGTAACCCTAGTGACCCAAATAACGTAAATGCACCATCGTTTTTTATGCTTCTCTTGATTAGCTTTATCGCTTTGCTTTATCGAAGAAACCGCAAAACTTTTAGCATGCATTGAAACTGAAACATTTCATTAAAGAAAATTAAGCTACTGTATTTAATAAAATAATTGATAGAGTGTTCAAGTAAATGGCAATGTATTATACTCAAACGAATCTTAGCCGATTGAGTATATTATATGAAAATTCTTGCACTCGATGACCACTCATTGTTTCGAGACGGTCTGCGTTTTGTATTGCAATCATATGATGACTCAATTGAGTTACTAGAAGCCGTTTCTTTTGACCTGAGTCTCGCAATAATAGAAGAGCATGACGACTTAGCCCTGTTTTTAATTGACCTTGAACTACCCAGCCAAAGTGGCTTTGAGGTGCTGGAATATGTTGTGAAGCATTATCAAACTCTCCCCTGTGTTATTTTATCTGCATCAACAAAAAGAAAAGATGTTGAAAGGGCACTAAAAACAGGCGCAATGGGTTTTATCTCCAAAAATGCCAAAGGACAGTCACTTTACAATGCAATAAAGCTGGTTCTATCTGGCGAGGTTTTTGTTCCTTACGATATTATGTTCACAGAGCGTCGAGTTAATCGAGAGCAAAGCGTGAATTTGAGCAAACGCCAGCAGCAGGTAATGTCCTTAATCAAGAAAGGTCTTCCCAATAAACTAATCGCTAGTCAACTATGCCTTTCTGAATCGACTGTAAAAATGCACATTTCTGCTATATTTGAAAAGCTTCAGGTAAATAATCGAGTCGCCGCTTTAGCCGCCATTTCTGAGCAAAATATTTCTTTACCGCATTTAGAGTAATGAGAATGGCTATACCTTCTGATTTAAAAAGCTTCTTAGTTTGGCAGGTTGAACGGGTTTATGCAGTAAATCAAAACCTGATTGTTTTATTTCGATGAGCTTTTCAGGTCCAATATCACCAGTCACAATAATCGCAGGCAAACCCTTTCCATAACTTCCCCTAAAGTGCTTAATGACTTGAATGCCAGTTAAGTGGTTAGGTAGGCGGTAGTCAACAATTAAAGCTTTCGGGTTTAAATTTAGGGTTTCTAATTGTTCAATGGCGTTTTCGATGCTCATCGATACTATCGGCAGATAGCCCCAATTTGACAGCAACTCTTTCATGGCGTCAAGTATGAGTGGTTCATCATCAATACACACCACAATATTGTCATTGCCTCTTGTGTAATGCATCGGCTTGTCGCTCTTATTCTCGGACAACGCTTGTTTATCGCCTAGTCTTATTGAAAAACTAAACGTGCTTCCTAGCCCTTCGGTAGACTCTATATTTATTTGTGTCGATAATAAATTTGTAATCCGCTTTACTATTGATAACCCAAGTCCTAATCCTTTCTTGCGGTCGCGCTCGGGGTTATGTAATTGCACAAATTCATCAAATAGTTTCGTAAAGTGTTTTTCGGAAATACCCATTCCTGTGTCTGACACTGAAAATTTTACATATTGCTCACTGGTTTCAAGACCTAACTCAACTCTTCCCTTATCTGTGTACCTAATAGCATTTGAAATCAAGTTTCTTAAAATCAATTCTAATAAAGTTGGGTCGGTATAAACAACGTCATCATATTTATTCGGAATCACGAGCGTTAAGTTTTTTTCTCTTGCAATTGGTGCGAAGTCATTTTTTAGCTTTTCTAATAGAGTCTGCACGGCAAAGTCTTTTTGGTCACATGCAAAAGTGCTCGCATCAAGCTTTGAAATATCCAACAAGGCATCAAATAGCTCAGTTAAAGCACTAACAGCTTCATTTACTTGCTCTGATAGTCTTGCGATTTTCTTGGCATCGTGCGTATTTGATTTTAATGCAAAGGCAAAAAGTGAGAGTGCGTGCATGGGCTGTCGTAAGTCATGTGAAGCAGCTGCTAAAAACTTAGATTTAGACAAGTTTGCTTGTTCGGCAGCCTCTTTTTTTAGCTTTAGGCTGTCTACCAAAGATTGATTGATGTGCACAAGCTTGAAAGATTCTTTTATATTGGCATTAGACTTGTGCGTTGAGCTCGCTTGAGACACCATCACAAAAACATAAATCACGAGGTTCAAATTGTAAGCCGATGGAAACTCGCCCACAATCACATATCCCATTGCTAAAAAGTAAGGAACAGAAAAACAATAATAGGCAGGCAAAAATACAGAGTGTGACGTTGACGAAGAAGCTACCATGGCAATAAACATTGCAAACCACGTAGCTTGCTCTAGTACTGTTAAATCTGGGAATATTATCAGGGTCCCCACTGCCATCGTGCAGCCCCACACTAGCAATAGCAGACTAAATATCTGTGCATGGACAGGTTTTGATTCATGTATGTGAAGCCGACTAAACTTGAGGGTTAACAACAAACGCAGCAGAATAATAGACAGTGCAAATACTATCCAAATTGTTAAAAAAGTCGTATTCGCCACATCTTGACTAATAAACCATACAAAGCCAATAACGGCTAGGCACGATGCAATAATGCTATGCTGTTTAGCACAGCACGCTTTAGTGCAATCACGTTCTACTGCTTTAGTAATTTCCTCAATATTAATATCTGAGGAAGAAAACGATGCCATCAATGCCTTCCTTTTAAAGTTGAAGTGATGCGCCTTCTTTGCATAGTTTACCGATGCTACTTATACACAGAGTATACTCTTGAAAGCGCTTATTCCTTCAAGAGTATAAGTCACGGTGGTTAACTTGTCGCACCGATAATAAACGTTGCCATGCTTTCAGTATCTTTACCTTCGTTTACAGTAACATTGACCGCGATATTGCCTGCATACTCTATTTCAGCGTTTGACGGGTTGGTAAACGAGTCTTGTTTAGTCTCGCTATGGTATTGTTTTTGTGTTTTCTCTACCCATGCTGAAAACCCCGTGCTGCCCACTAAAGACTCCCAAAAGGCAGTTGGCATCCAATTGACTGTGCCATAAGTTGAAATACCAGAATGCGGCCATCCATCGTAGTGATAGTAAAAAATAGCGACAAGCGTGGATTTTACGCCGTTTACTGTTTGCGTGGTGGTAGACTGCATAACGTTGATACCGGTCGACCCATTACCTTGGCTTTTAATTCCGTAGACTAAGTCCTCTGTTGGCGCAAATTCTTGGCTTATCATACCTGTACCATCTAGTGTCAAGTTACCATTCATAGACTGCGTACTTACCGAGTACATAGTCACATTACTTTCATTCTTGCTGCCTGAACTAGCATACTTCTCAGACACCACCGAGACTAGCGGATAAAATGCTATCGTTGTAGATGGAAATTGGAATGTAACGACCTAGTCAAAAGTATGTGTTAATTTAAGAGTAGCTCCTAAAAATACGTCAAAACAAATCCAGAAGGAGCTATATACGAGTTTCATTGAATTGAATTCTTTACAGTTTCTGCATATCCTAATTTGATTTTCAAATATTTTTAAATTGCAGTCTGTCGCAAATCTGCTACAGTTTTTACATCTACTATTTGAAAGAGCATATTGCTTTTGTCAAATCAACCCAGGGTCGAGCGCTATACAGAGCGCTCGCTACATCGCCAAAAGTTATTGCTACGCAGGTCAGCAAGCGTTGATGCTATTGTTGGCCTCGGCATAACTATAATACTCGTTGTTTCAATTACCGTTTTGGAACTTGATGTTTTTGATTGGTTTTTTCAAATCACTCGGGAATATGAAAACTACGAATTAGATAAAATAAGTGTTGGCGTTCTTTTATTCGGTTTGTTTTCTATCGTATTTAGTGTTCGTCGCGTAATTGATGTAGTGAGGTTAAATGGGCAAATCACTCAACTCGCTTTTGTCGACACCATCACTCAACTACCCAACAGAGCTTTTGCTCACAGTCGCTTAAGTCAAATTATCGCGCACGCTAAGCGTCATGACAAGCAACTTGCATTGCTGTTGATTGACTGTGACCGATTTAAACTGGTTAACGATACGGTGGGGCATGCAAACGGTGACCGATTAATAAAAAGCGTTGGCGAGCGTCTATTTAACTTAGTCAGAACAGAAGACACACTCGCGAGAATAGGGGGGGATGAGTTTCTTATCATCGTCGATTTAGATAAAACGGTGAATGAAGTTAATAGACTCATTGACAGGCTTAAACTGGCTCAAGAAGAACCCCACAAGTTTGAAGATTGGGAGTCTCAGGTAAATTTTAGTGTTGGCATATCGGTATATCCTAAAGACGGCAGTAATAGTGACGAACTGCTAGTAGCCGCAGACACTGCCATGTACCGAGCAAAAGAAAGTGGAAGAAGCCAGTCACAATTTTACTCTGACAAAATTGGTCAAGCCGTCTCTACTCGCTATCATTTAGAGAGTGCATTAAAAAATGCTATTCCTCAAGACCAGTTAAGTATCAAATTCCAACCACTATACGACCTTCAATCTAAAACAATCCAATCTTATGAAGCTTTGCTACGTTGGCAATATCAAGATACTCAAATTGCGCCTGAATACATTATTGAGATAGCAGAAGAATCTGGTTTTATTCATACTTTAGGTGATTGGGTTTTGACTGAAGCTATTGGCAATGCAAAAAAATATTTACCTGGCAATATGAAGCTCGCGATAAATGTATCGCCTATTCAGTTTAAAGCCTCAAATTTTGTTGAAAGGGTATTTAAGGTGTTGACTGAGCAACAGTTCCCTATTGAACAGCTAGTGTTAGAAATTACCGAGTCGGCCATACTGAGTGATTACCATGATGCTCGATTAAAAATAGCACAGCTGCGTGAGGCCGGAATAGCAATTGCCATTGATGACTTTGGCACAGGCTATTCGTCGCTCGCAAGGCTGACTGAGCTGAAAGTAGACAGCTTAAAAATTGATCGCGGATTTATTCAAAAAATGCAACATAGCGAATCCGACAGAAAGGTCATCAAAGCGATTATTGCATTGGCAACAGAGCTCCATCTAAAAACTATCGCCGAAGGTGTTGAAACATCAGAACAACTCGCTATCTTAAAATCTCTTGATTGTGACCAACTCCAAGGATTCTTTATTGGTAAACCTATGACAGGTCACACTATCTCAGAGTCTAGGGCATTAAAAAATATTTCTGTACTTGTTGATAGCTAAGCGGCAAGTTATTTCCGCATAACACGCCAGTGTTAAACAAAGTACTTTTCATTGCAGTTCTATTCGATGAAATCTGCCTTTTCATAATTCGCGCTAATCAGAATTAATGTTAAGGCCTTTCGACTTACCCGACCAATTTACAGCTAACTTTTTTTCTGCAAACTTGACGCTACCTATCATTCGCTACTCGCTTTCTTACTGATTCCGTTAATAAAAACAGTTTAGTTGTTTGTATTTTTGCCGATACCTTTTGTAGACGAATACAAGTACCTCTCAAGCGCTAGTTCGGTATTGGCAAGCATATTGCAAAACTAAATTGATTATTGCGCTAACTGTTGGCGGACAAGCGTGTAGCGCGCTGCATTTTTTGAACTAACAAAGTAACTCACTGAGACATCATGCGAATTGGTTTAAAACAGTTTTTAAAACAAAAGATACGTAAAGCAAGTGCGTATAATAGCGTTGGCATTGCTTTTACGGCTGATCACGTGATGCTTTGCGCGTTAACGTTAAAAGACAACAAACTAACATGGGAGTTAGATGCAAGCTTTAGTCATCAAACATGGCACAAGAGCCTTGCCGAATATGTCGATAAACATCATCTACGAGGCACACCATGTTTCTTTGTACTTTCGTCTCATTGGTATCGAATTCATTTAATAGACAAACCAAGCGTTAACGACGAAGAACTAATCAGTGCTTTGCAATGGCCACTAAAAGAAGTGGTAGGCACAGACAAAGAACTTGTCTATGACTTCGTAGACTTGCCGCATCAGTCGTCAGGTCAAAACAAAGTGATGGCTGTAGGTGTAGCAAAAGACGAAATTGCTCGTTTGAGCGAGGTTCTCTTTGCTGCAGACCTTGATTTACAACATATCTCTGTAGAAGAAATTGCCACAACTAAGCTCGTCGGTAAGCGCGATGAAGCGGTTATTACCTTAGTGCAAGAGCATGGAGAAGTGGTTGTTTTAAATATTGTTAAAAATAACCAGTTGTGTTTCACGCGTCGACTAAAAGGCTTTGAAAACATTGGAGGTTACAGCGAAAACGAGCTAGAGATGGGGATTAGCGAGTCTCTATGTATACAGATACAGCGCTCTATGGACTTTTTTGAAAGTCAGCTTCGCCAAGCGCCAATACGCGATATCTTGGTCAAGCTAGACTCTCCTCACACCCAATTTTTATGTCAGTCTATTGCTGAGGCTATGGGCGTTAGGTGCGCTCCTTTTGAACCAGAAATAAAGTGTAATCATGAGCTTAATTTCAAAATGGCGAGCTTTAGCTGTTTAGGTGCAGCTTACACGGGCTCGCTCTCCTTGCTTGAGCGCAAAGGGAAAACCAAAAATACAAAAAGCACGAAGGTCTTAGATGATAACGCAATAGCGACAGAGGCAAGCGAATGAAGTCTAGTATCAACCTACTTGCGCCAGAATTTAAACCTCGCTTTGAATGGGTTTGCGCCAGTCATTTGACGTTTCTAGTTGTTTTCACACTTATATTTAGCGGCATCACGTATGCAGGCAGCTATTACATACACGATATAAAACTCAATGAAGTTGACGCGATACAAGCACGAATAAGCGCTGAGCAAAACACAATTGATGAACTTACCACAGCACTCACTTCCAGAAGCACCGACCCATTGCTTGAAAGCAAGCTTGCTAACTTTATTGCACTCACTCAATCGCGTTCAGTGCTGCTTAAACAAATCAAAGGTTTGTCTTCTCTCAAACAACGCTCGTTTTCAGTATTGTTTGATTCTTTTGCTCAGGCGCATTCTCCTGAGCTTTGGCTAACAGAATTTGAAGTAAGTCCAAGTGAGATGAATATTGGTGGGCAAATTTCGCGCCCTAAGGCACTACCGATGTGGATATCACAACTAAGTGAAACCGACTATTTCAAGGGGCAGCAGTTTGATGATGCAAGCGTTGAAAGAGAACAAAATGTGCTTCTGTTTAAATTGAACAGCAGCGTTAATCCAGGCCTCAATGCCACCGTAGCAAATACTTCAAGAGCTAACCAGCCCAGTGCAGACCAATTAGGAGCTGCCAATGCAAGAGACTAATTCACCCACTCTACATGCTAAGTTTGAACGTGCATTTGAAAGTCTAAAACCCAGAGAGCAATTACTGCTTTTTGTTGGTATACCCGCAACAATTATTGTTGTCGGGTTTTTGCTCTTTATAGAGCCGATGCTAATGAGCACAAACGCGCTCGATGAAAAAGTAACGCGCTTAAATAAACAGCTAGATTCAGCTCAACAAAGCACAGCTGAATTGTTAGTACAGGCCAGTATAGATCCCAATACCGAAGTGAAGCAGCAAATCGCGAGCCTCGAGCAGCAATTGGCAAAGTTAAACACCGACTTTGAAGGCGAGCTTAATCAACTTGTTGCCCCCCAGGCAATGCCGGTTTTACTCGAACAGCTATTTGATAAAGCTGACGGGCTTGCGCTTGTGAGTATGCGGTCGATAGCCCCTCTTGTGTTATTTGGTGATAAAGAGGGCGGCAATGAACAAGTGATTTATCAGCACGGCATTGAAATTACGATTGAAGGAAGCTTTTTTGCGACTAGAGATTTTTTAGCGTCGGCCGAAAACCTAGAATGGAAGCTTTATTGGCAAAATTTGCAATATCAAGTAGGCCAGCACCCTAAAGCAACCACAACGTTGTCCCTATTTACCTTGAGCACTAGCGAGGCATTTATTGGTGTTTACTAATAAGTATAAGTTTTTATTAAAATTCTACAAAAGCGCAATCGTGATGGCTGCGTTTGTAGTGCCCTTGCAGATTGCGCATGCGCAGCTTGCTAATAAAAACCCAGAGCAAGCGACGTTGATTGTCGATAAGCGTCAGGCAAGCAAACAGGTGCTTGCTAAGCAGCAAGACCCAACGCGTCCGCCCAGCGTTATTGTGCAGCAGTTATCAGAAGAGTTGGCGATTAAACCTGAATTTGAATTAACGGCCATATTTACTCGCAACAAGCAGCAGTATGCAGTGGTAAATGGCACTGTTTTAAAAACAGGTGATGCTCTGGACGATATGGTGGTGACTCAGATTAGCGATACCAATATTACGCTACAAAATACAGATTCAAGTCAGCTTGAGGAAACTCTTGAGCTGCACGGCGCGCTCAATATTAAAAAGCAGGTGATAAAATGAGTAAGTTGACGTTTTCTAAAACAGTCGCCTATGTTGCCATTGCCGCCGCTTTATCGGCATGTACGGCAAGGGAAAAAAGTCATGTTGAAGACTATTTAGCAACCGAGATTGCTTTGCAGCAAGAAGCTCAACAAAAATC
>CAZXTD010000015.1:27243-45395 GCA_964643575.1 uncultured Glaciecola sp.
TTGAAGACTATTTAGCAACCGAGATTGCTTTGCAGCAAGAAGCTCAACAAAAATCAGGAAAAGATAGGTCCCTAACGCAGTTACCTGATTCAGTATCAGATATGTTGATGAACGCGCCATCATCAAACCGCTCTTCGGCTCTAGAGGCGGAGAAGTATGATATCAACGCAAACGGCGTGCCTGCTGCTAGTTTTTTTGCCGGTTTAGTGAAAGACACGCCTTTCTCAGTGGCGATACATCCTGAAGTTGCGGGTAGTATCAGTTTAGATCTTAAACAGGTCACCCTAGACCAAGTGTTTTCACTGATAACTGATATTTACGGCTACCATATTCAAAAGTTAGACACGATTTATCGGGTATTTCCTGCCGGTATGCGCACCGAAACCTTTGCAGTTAATTACTTAATGATGCAGCGAGATGGTTCGACTCAAACCAGCATTATATCGGGAGGCGTTGCCCAAGGTGGTGGCAATAACGCTAACAATAATCAGCAACTCAATAATTTTAGTGGTAACTCCTTAGGGAGTTCAAATTCTAGCAATAATAATATAGGTAACGGTAACGGCACTACCATTAGTACTCGCAGCGAATCTAATTTTTGGGAAAACTTGCAAGAGAGCCTTGTGGCTATGCTAGGTAATAGTGAAGGGCGCTCAGTATTGGTGTCGCCGCAAGCGGGCTTGGTGTCGGTTCGTGCTTTACCCGATGAACTCAAAACCATTCGAAACTTTTTAAAAGTGTCCGAACAAAGTTTGACGCGCCAAGTGATCATCGAGGCTCGTATTCTTGAGGTAGAACTCGCTGAAGAATTTCAGCAAGGGATTGATTGGACACAAATCACATCAAGTATAGGGAGCACTGACCTTACGTTTTCAAGCACAGGTGCCGTACTTGGCAATGCTATTTCGTCTGCGGTAGGCGGTGTTGCAAGCCTTGGGTTTTCTAACGCAGATTTTAGCGGCGTACTGAATTTGTTATCGACGCAAGGCAATATTCAGGTTTTATCTAGCCCACGTGTAACCGCAATCAATAATCAAAAAGCAGTGATTAAAGTAGGTGACGACGAGTACTTTGTTACAGACATTTCGAGCCAAAGTACTTTTACCTCAGGCGGTACTTCGACCAATCCTGATATTGAGCTGACGCCTTTTTTCTCTGGCATCGCGCTTGATGTTACCCCACAAATAGACGCTTCAGGCAGTATTTTATTGCATATTCATCCGTCGGTAATTGAGACTGAAGAACAAGAAAAAATCGTCACGCTCAACCGAGAACAAATTGTATTGCCCTTAGCCCAAAGCACGATTAGAGAATCTGACACCATCATTCGTGCGAACTCAGGCGAAATTGTCGTGATTGGCGGTCTCATGCAGTCGGTTAAATCATCTGAAGAGTCGAAAACGCCAATACTTGGCGACATTCCATTTTTGGGGAATGCTTTTAGATATGTACGCGAAAAAGAAGTGAAAAAAGAACTGATTATTTTGCTTAAACCCACCGTGGTAGAAGCAAATACTTGGAATGAACAGCTTGAAAACAGCCGCGCCCAAATGGCGGATTGGTTATACGTGGAGTAACACAATGTATTTGTACCATTTTGGTGTTAGAGAATTACCTTTTACCCTCACTCCGAACACACAGTTTTACTTCGGGTTGCCCAGTCATAATGAAGCAATAACGGTTTTAAATACTGCGCTCAACTCCGGTGAAGGCTTTATTAAGGTGACAGGTGAAGTCGGTACAGGCAAAACCCTGATTTGTCGCAAGTTACTTAACGAAATGGCCAAGGGCTTTGTGACTGCCTATTTACCTAACCCTTATCTATCGCCCAAAGAGTTGCGCCACGCTGTTGCCAGTGAGTTAGGGGTTGAGCTGCCAGAAAACTCAGACCAACAAGAATTTACCCAAGCTATTCAATCACGATTGATTGAGATTCGTAAGCAAGGCCAAGGCGTTGTCTTGATAATAGACGAGGCGCAGGCACTACCTGATGAGAGTATAGAAGCCTTGCGTCTAATGACTAACCTAGAAACTGAATCAGCAAAACTGATGCAAGTTGTGTTGTTTGGGCAACCCGAGCTAAATGAGAAAATTGCTCAGCCGGAGCTGCGTCAACTTAGGCAACGCATTACGTTCTCGTACCATTTATCTCAAATGGACAGCGACCAAATTTTTCAATACACCAATCATAGAATGCAGGTTGCCAGTGGCGGTGTCGGCCCAGATGTATCCAACCCTATTTTTTCTAAAAGAGTGTGCCGAACTTTGCTCAAAGCCAGCGGAGGAACGCCTCGTTTAGTGAATATCATTTGTCACAAGGCACTAATGCTCGCGTATGGTGAAGGCGTTAGTAAAATCTCTAACAAACACATAAAGCTCGCAGCCAACGATACTGAGGCATCGATACCGCTTCCGGTTAAACCTTGGATGACTTGGGCAATGCCGGTAATTATTTGCACAGTAATCGTGTCGAGTATGTACTTAGTGGGCGAAGCTTTGCCTGAATATCATAATCTACTCAGCCTAGTGGCGGAGTGGCGTGGATGAGTGTTGTTAATAAGATGCTGCGCGATTTAGAGAATCGCAAGCATCACACGCAAGCGAGCGCTAATTATATACCGCCTAGCAAAACCAAACATGTTTGGTTAGGTGGCAGCGCGCTTGCAACTTTGTGTGTTGCGGTGTCGGTCTATTTTTTATTGCCTAGTTTAGGCGATGCCCCAGACCAAGACCAAACAATCCAGCAAGCGCCAGCAGATTCTATTACGCTCGAAAAAGGCGACCAAATTGCCCAAATTTCTAGCACCGCGACCCCCAGCACTGCTAATACAATCAATGCAAGCAACGACACCACAAATTTGCTTGTGTCTCAGACAAATACCGCGCCTATTTTATTGCAACCTACAGATTCTGAACCCTCTAATGAACGCGCAGAGCTTGCGATTACAGCTAATTTAAAAGATTCAGTCGACAATAAAAGCGTGCCTGACACATTAAGCGCATCTGAATTTACAATTGCTGCCAGTGACGGCTCTAAGAGCGAATTATCGAAACTGCGCTCACTTGCCCATTTAGCTTCAGAGCGCGGCCAAGACAACGAAGTAATTTCATTACTGCAGCAAATTTTACAGCATGAGCCCAAAGAGTTAAGAATTCGCAAACAGCTTGCCGCTTTGCTTTTTTCAAAGTCGAGACTAGAAGACGCGCAAAAAACGCTTATTCAAGGTTTGCAGCAAACGCCTGCCGATTCTGGCTTGCGACTAATGCTGTCTAGAATTCACTTCAAAACCGGCAAAAGCGAACAAGCCTTAAAAATACTGATTCAACACCCTTACAACGCTTTGGCAAATGATGAGCTTATAAGCTTTAGAGCCGCATTAGCCGAGAAAAACGGCAATTATCTGCAGGCACAGCAAGATTATCAGTTGTTAGTTAAGCGCAACCCATTGCAAGCAAAATGGTGGTTGGGTCTAGGCGTTGTACAAGACAAACAAAAATTACGGCAAGAAGCGATTGGCTCATACCAGCAAGCCCAGCAACTTAATCAACTCCCAGCTCAAGTTGAGACCTTTGTAGAACAAAGGATTACCTTACTCGCGAGGCGCTCTTAATGGTACAGCGCGTAAAAATTAGATTAGGTGACTTATTAGTCCAAAATGGTTTAATAAATGAAGGGCAACTGCAAAACGCGCTTTCAGAGCAACGACAGTCGGGTCGAAAACTCGGCGCCACACTTGTCTCGATGGGACTGGTCGACGAATCACAATTACTAGAGCTTTTGTCGGAGCATTTAAAAGTCCCGCTGATTAACCTATCTGATTACAAGGTTAACCCCAATGCAGTGCGCCTTTTGCCCGAAATTCAAGCTCGCCGTTACCGCGCTTTAGTATTACAAGACAACGGTGACTCTCTACTGGTTGGCATGAGTGACCCCGCAGACCTTAACGCAGTTGACGAACTCGGCGCTAAATTACCCAAACCAGTTGAAATTGCGGTAGTCAGTGAAACGCAATTATTTGAAGCTTACGAAAACTTTTATCGCAAAACGGAAGAAATTGCGTCGTTTGCGCAAGAACTTGCCGACGAGTACGAGGATGAAACTGAATTCCAGCTCACTACTGGATTGTCGGATGACGAAGACAACGTGGTTGCAAAACTTTTGCAATCTATCTTTGAAGATGCGGTTATTGCCAAAGCATCCGACATTCATATAGAGCCCGATGAAAAACAACTTCGTATTCGTCAACGTGTTGATGGCGTACTACAAGAAAATATTATTCAAGAAGCCAACATAGCAGCGGCGCTGGTTTTGCGCTTAAAGCTAATGTCGGGCTTAGATATATCCGAAAAACGTTTACCCCAAGACGGGCGCGCACAAATTACTATCAAGAATCACATTATTGATGTTCGTGTTTCGACCATGCCCGTGCAAATGGGCGAGTCGGTGGTGATGCGTTTGCTAGATCAATCTCAAGGCGTACTAAGTTTAGATGAAACGGGTATGCCCCCTAATATTATGCAGCGCTTCAGAGGCTTATTACATCGTCCCAACGGAATGATTTTAGTGACCGGTCCCACCGGTTCAGGTAAAACAACAACGCTTTATGGCGCATTAAACGAACTCAATAAGCCTGAGTGCAAAATAATCACCGTCGAAGACCCTGTGGAATATCGTTTGCCTCGTATCAACCAGGTACAGGTTAATCACAAAATTAACTTAACGTTTTCAAGCGTACTTAGAACCACTTTGCGACAAGATCCTGATATATTAATGGTGGGCGAAATGCGCGACCAGGAAACGGTTGAAATTGGCCTGCGAGGGGCGCTTACCGGTCACTTGGTGTTATCTACATTACACACTAACGACGCCATTAGTAGCGCAATACGTCTTCTTGATATGGGCGCACCAGGTTATTTGGTAGCAAGCTCATTAAAAGCCATCGTTGCCCAGCGCCTAGTGCGTAAAATATGTGACAACTGCGCCATTGATAAAGCCCCCAGCGACGAACATACCATCTGGCTCTCTCAACTGGACACGGATTTGTTAAAGCACAGCTTTAAAGTAGGCAAGGGCTGTCAACGCTGTAATTTTACCGGATACCGAGGACGAATTGGCGTATTTGAGTTGTTGCAACTCAATGAAGATACAATGAACGCCCTCAAAAGCAACGACATTGAAGCGTTTAGTCGTTTGGCAAAACAAACCTCAGGTTATCGCACACTCGCTACCGCAGCGCTTGATTATGCAAAAATAGGTGTAACGAGCTTAGATGAAGTTATGCGTTTGGTAGAGATGGTCCAAGACATTCCTCAAAACCAAGCGGCACAGGCTTCTGTTACTGAGCATTCAGATCATGAGGCTATGGCGACAAGTGCTTTACCAGAACTTGAAGATACTTTACATCCCTCAGACAATATGCCACCGCCTAGCACCAATCCACCACCTCAAAAGCCGAGTGGGTTAAGTTTAGAGGATATCGACTAATGCCGTCGTTTCAATACAAAGGGCGAGCGGCGTCTGGCGAGGTATCGGTTGGTGCAATTGATGCCTCAGACATGCAAAGCGCAGCTAAGATGCTGGTAGCGCAAAGCATTGTACCTATCGAGATTAACCCAGCTGAAAAAGCAGGGCCAGGTAAATCAAAATTAAAAAAAGACGCCCAAATTAATTTTTTGACCCCGAATGTCACACTTGATGAATTAGTGATTTTTTCTCGGCAGATGTATTCATTGACCAAGGCGGGTATTCCCATTATTCGAGCAGTATCAGGGCTAACTACAACAAAGTCGTTACGTTTACGCGTAGCATTGCTTGATGTCATACAAAGCATGGAGAAGGGCCGCAGTTTTTCGTCTGCTTTATCGCAACATTCTACTATTTTTAATCAGTTATTTATTAGCGTAGTGCATGTGGGTGAAAATACCGGGCAGCTAGATGCCGCATTTTTACAGCTCGCAAGTTACCTTGAGCGAGAGCAAGCCACGCGCAAACAAATTAAATCTGCTACTCGCTACCCTACGTTTGTGGTCATTGCGATTGTTGCTGCATTGGTGATTATGAATATCTTTGTTATTCCCATATTTGCGCAAATGTTTGACAAGTTCGGCACTGACTTACCGGCAATGACACTTTTCCTCCTAGGCATGTCAGATTTCTTTGTCAACCGCTGGTACGTATTGCTTGGCACCATATTGGTATTAATGATTATAACTAAGCAGTATATAGATACCCAACAGGGGCGAATAAAGTGGGATCATCTAAAAATGAGGATGCCAATTATTGGCTCAATAATAGAGCGCAGCTTGCTTGCTAGGTTTTCAAGAAGTTTTTCGATGATGCTAAAAGCGGGTATACCGCTTACCACAGCACTAACATTAGTGGCAGATACGGTAAGCAATGCCTACATGGGCGATGCCATTTTAAACATGCGAAAGCGGATTGAAAAAGGTGAAAGCTTGACCCGAGTCGCAAATGCTAGCCAGCTATTTACGCCACTAGTAATGCAGATGATTAGTGTGGGCGAAGAAACCGGCCGAGTAGATGAATTACTGACAGAAGTCGCTGATTTTTATGAGCGAGAGGTTGATTATGACCTGACGAGTTTGACATCAAAAATTGAGCCTATATTGATTTCAGTGGTAGCGGTCATGGTGTTGGTACTTGCCTTAGGCATTTTTACGCCAATGTGGGACATGATGGGCGCGGTGCGTTAATCATGAACGTGCAGAGGCTGTGGCACTACCTTGCAGTGGTTTTTATTGTGGTAGGCATAGTTGGCTTGAGTATCAAACACATATTTGTTGACCAAAGTAAGTGGGAGAGAGTAAGTGGGCAGTCTTTATTTAAAAGCCTGCAAACCGAAATAACTCAAGTGTATTGGCAATGGCAGCAGTCGGGTAGGCCTGCATCGATTGTGTATCGGCCAGAGCATGCCACAAATGGCAAGGTAATCAACATAGATAGCGAAGGAAGGCTTGTGTTTGAGCATACCGCTGAAGGTTGCGAAGAGTTTTTAAGTTGGTTTGTAGAACAAAAAGCACTCAACTATCAGGTGCAAGTGTCGACAACATTATATGGCCAAAGCAGTCAGCGCGAAGAAAGCTTTGTATGCCGATTTGAATATGCAAGCTACGAGTATTTGTACGATACAAATACACGAGAGCTCAAATTAACACAGGTGGAGTAACTAATGCTTAAACAGCATTCAAATACACAAGCTGGTTTTACCTTAATCGAACTCGTGATTGTGGTGGTTATCCTTGGCTTATTGGCAGCAACTGCAATTCCTCGTTTTTTGAATGTAACCGAAGATGCAGAAGACTCGACCGTTGAAGGGGTTGCCGGTGGTTATGCGACCGGCGTTGGTTTAGTTAGAGCGCAATGGGAAATTGAAGCGCGCCCGCAATACAACCAAGCACCAAATCAGTCTTATGTCACTGTAGAAGGCATCGCAATTGGTATTGACGGCGACACAGGTTACCCCACTGGCCGTTTTAACAACGACGCAAGCACCGAAGATGATGTGATGTCGCGCGTTGATTGTGAAAATATTTTTAACCTCATTATGCAAAGCGCACCGTCGATTACTTCTGTCTGGAACCCCATTGATGCCGAAGATTTCAGGTATTTTACCAACGTAAATCAAGGTGCGGGCTCGGGTGGTAACGACGTATGTCATTATTATTTGATGCAAACTGTCAAGAATCGAGTAGATGAGCCGTTAACAGTAAGTATAGGAAACGGTTTTGTGTACGACCCGCGGATCGGTCAAGTGCAAGTGTTTAGCAACAACTAATTTAATTTTAAACCAGAGGTAGGAGCAATCCATGAAGCAGCAACAAGGCTTTACTTTAATCGAACTTATAATCGTGATCGTGATTTTAGGCATATTAGCAGTCACCGCGGCCCCTCGATTTATCGATATTCAATCGGATGCTCGTAAAGAGACTATTCAAGGTGTTAAGGCAGCTCTGCAAGGTGCGTCTCAACTTGTTTATGCTAAATCGGCGATTGCTGGTGTGCAAAATCAGGCGACTAATACATCTAATGTGTCAATCGCGACAAACACTGTAAACGTAGCCTACGGTTACCCAGATGTGAGTTCGCTTACCGCTACGACTCTTGCTTATTTTGTTGATATTGATGTAAGCGATAGTTCTCAGCTTGAGCTAACAAGCGTAACCGATGGCATAAGAATTAAGTTTAGAAACGTAGATTCGGTTGAGGCAAATCCAACCGCCAGCCCAGCTGTAACAGCATCGGGTTGCTACGTACAATACGAAAACGCAGGTGGCAATGGCGCTACGCCCACAATATTCGTGGTAGACGCAGGCTGCTAAACACCATGTCATTCCCGCGAAGGCGGGAGCTTCCTTGGCACATTCGAGACAAAACGGTGAACCCAAAACCGAACAACACAGCTCTTACATCCAAATTCAACAAAGCTCAACAAGGTTTCACCCTGGTTGAGCTTGTTATCATTGTGGTGCTGCTGTCTATTATTGCCATAGTTGCAGTGCCTCGCTTTACAGGTAATACCGGCTTTACTGAATATGCGATGCAAAAACGCTTGCTTGGCGCACTGCGCAACCTCCAACTCAAAGCCGTATACGACACGCGCGCTAACGTCTGCTACAAAATGATTCTCGATACCGGCAGCTCGCCAGAATTTGGCCCCACTACCGACTCCTACTTATCAGGCCAAGAGGCCACCTCATGTGCCTCGAGTATCGACTACGAAGCTGACGCGTTTACCCGCAGTGATTTGGGTGAAATAGCCAACGACGGGCTAAGCTTCAGCGCGATAGATACTGCACAAACCATCTCTTTTGTTCAGTTTGATAATATTGGCCGTGTAAGCACTAGCGAAGGTAATTGTGCAAGCACCTGCACACTTAGCTTTAGCGGTGAAAATGTTGCCAGCATTTGCATTTCAAGCGAGGGTTACATCCATGCTTGCTAAGCTTTTAACTAATGTCAAAAAGAGTGCTTCTGGCAGTTTTTACAAAAGCAAACCACAATCGGGTTTTACTCTTATCGAGCTTATTGTCGGTATTGTTGTATTCTCGGTTGCTTTGGTCATGCTAACGTCCGTTATTATACCGCAAACTCGCAAAGGTATTGACCCAATTTGGCAAGTCCGCGCTCTTACTCTAGGTCAGTCATTGCTCAGTGAAATATCATCAAAAGCCTTTGATGAAAACAGTATTACCAATAATGGTCGTCAAGCTTGCGCGTCATGTTCAAGCTCCAGCAATTTAGGTGCCGACGCAGGTGAAACCCGTGCAAACTTTGACGATATCGATGACTACAACGGCTTAATTTTAAGCGGAGTTGATATCAGCAATACAAATCAGGCCACGTTAAGCACCGATACTGCCGACTTATTCTTGGGTTTTGAGGCACAAATCCGCGTGTTTTACGATGCTAACTATGACGGCATCAATGATGATGACACCGACCAAGACAACACCCTTGACACGGGCACGCTCACGGCCAATCAAAAGCTGCTTGAAGTCACTATTATTACTCCCGATGGCGAGCGGATTCCATTTTCTACGTATCGGAATAATTTCTGATGACTGGCGCAAAGCAAGCAACTAAGGCCATGTCAGCAGGCAGCGTCTCAAAACGTAATGAGCAAAAAGGCTTTACGCTAATTGAGCTCATCTTGGTAATTATTGTGCTGGGGATTGTTTCAATCAGTATTAGCGGCATTATGCGAAGTGCTATGGACGCTGTGGTTACTGTAAGTGAGCGCGAAGACTTAGTCAGGGAAGGTAGTTATTTAGTCGAGCGCTTTAATCGTGAGCTTAGTAATGCTGTGCCTAATTCAGTCAGAATTAGCGGTAACGCTTTAGTGCACTGTATCGAATTTGTTCCGCTCAAATGGAGTACGATTTACCTCAGCTTGCCTTTATTAAACCAGAGCTCAACCGAGGCCAATGTAGTTGAGCTCAGTGATATAAGAGGCCGAGTATATTCGCCGCAAACGACCGACTTTGGGATAGTTTACCCTACTCAAAATGCCGATATTTATTCTAATAGCAGTAACAAAAAGCAAGCTGTTGTGAGTTGTTCTGATGATGGCGACGGTGATTGCGGCACAAGTGATGATACCGATAGCATAGTACAAATTGAGTTTGATGACGGCTTTGAAACCACATCCCCCTCGCGCAGAATTTACTTTGCCAGTGAAACCATTAGCTACTGCATGCGCGGTGGTGAAGTGTTCAGACATTCAGGTTCAATTGCTGAGATGCAGACTCTGTATAATACAGGCGGTGCGCTAATGGCCAAAAATATAGTTAACCAACTCGGCATTAGCCCAAGCGCTGGCGAACAAAATCCGTTTACGAGTATTGGCGCAACATTACAACGTAATGCCGCGACACAGGCCCTATTTATTTTTGGCCGTGAAGACGAAAGTGTGACGTTTATGCAAGAGGTGCAAATTCCTAATGTACCTTAAAAAGCCAAATCGCAATAATTCGAGCTTGAACAAAGCACTAGAACAAAACTTGTTCAGAAAGCAAGACGGCAACATGGTCATCATGGCGCTATTTTTGATTGTTGTGGTGGGCTTACTTGCAGGCACGCTTATCAGTATTGTATCTGCCTCGTCGAACTCAACCATTTATCAAGTATATGGTTTACGTGCACAGCAAGCTGCTCAGTCTGGCGTGCAAAGTTTGCTGCAGGCGAGCTTTCCTGTTGGCGCAGAGCCGCAAAGCTGCAATCAAACGATTAACAATCCTAGCAGCATGAGTAATGTCACAGGCCTTGAGTCTTGTGCTTTTAGTGCGAGCTGTGAAACAGAAGCGCTTACTTTCGCAAACGTCGATTATCTTTATTTTAAATACACCAGTACCGGAACATGTGTCATTAATAAAAGCGTTATTACTCGCACGCTTTCGGTAGATGCAATGCAGGAGGTAAACCCTTGAGTTTACGACGTCATTTTTGTATTCGATTTAATGTGAGTAATTTGCTGACTCGCGCTTTTGCATCATTATTGTTATTGAGTACGCTGCTAGTCACACAATTTGCAAATGCGCAAAGTTGCCGTGCGGTTTTTCCTGAAGTAGCAAGCTCCTATTCTAGTAGCGGTAGCATGAGCATTGGTGTTAATAGCAGGCTTTATGATACTGATACAGTGCTTGATGTCAGTATAAGTAGTGACAATGCAGCAACAAGCTGCGATACCAGTGCATGCTCCTCGTCGGGCAGTAATTCTGAAGCCTTAAGCTTAGGTAGCTTCAACTATACCAATAGCTCCAATAATATTTATACCGATGAAAATCGTAACTATTATGTGTATCAAAACAGCTACGACGACATGGAAATAAAAAGCAATTCATCCATGAGTTTTTACCAAAATAATACCGTTACTCGACTCGATACTTTGACCGGTAGGACAAACAGTCGCTTAATTTTGGACGGCGGCGAGTACTGGATAAATCATTTATATCTTGAGGCCAACAGCAATATAGAGATTTACGCCAACGACAAGGTTATCTTGTACGTTAATCAGGTGACGTTTGGCGAAAACATCGACTTTAATACTAATGGCGAAAATGACCAGTTAGTCATTGTTGCTTACAATGATTTTACTTTCAGCCAAAACTCAAAAATGAATGGTTATTTATTTGCCAATGAAGCCTTAAACTTTACTTTAAACAATGACTTTAGCGGTGCATTTAATGCCAAGACAATCACAATTGGCGAAAACGCAAAACTGTACACCCGTATTTCAGATATCGACACCGCCAGATTTGACGGTACCTGCGAACAAAACGTTACCCTTCCTGACCCAGTGCACTACTACTCAATGGATATGTGCGCAGTACCCATTGGCGTTGATGCTATCGATGATGAAGCTGGTAGTCTTGATGCCGACGTTGAAGGGACTATTGGCATTGAGTTTTCAGCCAAATATTGCCAAGCTGCAAACTTTTCGGGTGAGCAGAGTTTTATTGATATCCCCGACCCTGCAAATGGTAATGATTTGTCTGAAGGCAGTATTTCTCTTTTCTTTAAAACGCCTGATTTAACTCACAGTAACTACTCGAGTGCAGGCTCAATGGCCTTATTTTCAAAAGACCATAATGGGACTGAAACCGGCGGCCATTTAACGCTTTGGGTGACTGATTCTGGCTCGCTGGTGGCACGACAACAAAATGCATCCTCTAGTCATTCTCTTTATAGCACGTCTGGATTAATTACAGAAAATCAATGGCACCACGTTGTATATACTTGGGGCGCGAGTGGCATGAGACTGTATTTAGACGGTAACTCTATCGCACAAAAGTCTAGCTATACTGGCGGCTTAAGTGCTAACAGTCGAGACATGGCTTTAGGTGCAAATACTTGGCAATACAGAGCAACATCGTCCAGTTCACGCAAGAGCCAACTAAAAGACTTTTTTAAAGGCAGCATAGACGAAGTAAAAATTTACGATGAACAGCTAAGCCCTTCACAAGTATCTACCCTTGAGCAGTTGCCCTCACAAGCCTGCACAAGTTGTAGCGCAGACCCTATTTTAGTTGCCCATTGGGGTGCTGATGTTTGTAGCTTCGATCAAAGCCAAATTCTTGATGTTGAATCAGGTATTCATGCCATTGCACGCAACGGTATTAGCAATAGCTTCAGTAGTCGCTTTTGTCAGGGCTTATCATTTAATGGCAGTCAATCATACGCGACCGTCGCCCACGACAGCCGGTTGCAAATTGGTCAAGGTGCAATATCGCTTTGGTTTAAATTGCCCGATTTAGCGCATTCGAACAACTCTCGAGACGGCGGCAACACCCTATTTTCAAAAGATAGCATTAATTTTGCAAACGGTGATCACCTCGATATTCGTGTTGACGGGCTTGGGAAGATAAAAGTTAGGCATCAAGAAAAAGAAACTAGCACGTCTTCATTTTGGGAAACTAGCGCAATCGTTCAAGAAGACCAGTGGCATCATCTTGTGTATAGCTTTGGCCCAAGCGGCGCTTATATCTACCTCGACGGCCAACAAGTGTTTGTACAAAGCAATTACTTCAATGGGCTCGACACTAACGACGAAACAATCGTATTCGGTGCCTCAAGCCGAATCGCTAGCCGTGGGTCTACGAGCACAGGTAATTATAGAGACTTCATGCTCGGCGAGCTTGACCAAATAAAGATGTATCGCAACCAGCCTAGTGCATCTGATGTTAACGATTGGTATCAAGAGCAATCCCCGCAGTGCACAACATGTAGCACCCTAATGGCGAGCTATACGTTTGATCAAACTAACTCAGACTCTTCAACAATTGAAGATACCAGTGGTAACAATAACGTCGGGATATATGGCTCTTCGGTAAGTTCTGCGCTTTTAGGCGACAACATATCTTGTCGGGCGATAGAATTACCCACCACCAGTGGTTCGGGGTCTGAGTACTATTTCGACACGGGCATTAGTCCTTTTGAAATCGGTAATCAAGGTTCAATATCGTTTTGGTATCGCAGTAAGGAGGACTGGGACGACGGCACCAGCAGGCAACTATTTGATGCTAATAAAAAAGAAGGCGAAAAATATTTCTTCTTGGTCAAAAAAGGTAATGGTGCTCTCGCTTTTGCCTTAGAAGACGATTTTGACTGGGATTTGGAGGTAACAACTGTAGCCCAAAATTTTGATGCCGATACTTGGGTTCATATTAGTGTTCAGTGGAATTTAGTTAATAATGAATACAGCATTTTTGTTAACGGTGAAGCACAATCAGTAACGCTTTCAGGTAGCCTGACTAACTCGACAATGGCAGACTTAAATACTCTCGTTTTTGGTGATAATAGAACGCCTGACTATAACATTACGCCTGGCACACTGAATTCTGCAAGCGGTTATATCGACGATATTCGAATTTACTCACAAGTGATTTCGGCCACGCAAATACAAGAAGATATTGATGGAGCTGAACCATGTGAAGTAGTAGACCACTACCTTATAGAACATCCTGCTAGCGCACTAACTTGTGACATGCCAAACATAACTATTAAAGCATGTGCCAACGAAAGCTGCTCAACCTTGTCTACCGTGCCAAGCACAATTGTGTTGACACCAGATAGCTTCGACCCAAGCAGCACGCTTACCTTTACCGGACAAACGCAGGTGACGTTAAACAACCAAACAGCGGGTACTTTTACCATAGGTACGAGCTCTCAAGAGCCTGCAGCCGTTGTTGAGTGTAGCAATAATTGCGAGATTGAATATGAGAGTGCTGGAGTTCAGTTTTTCAATAAAGCCACAGGTCAAACAAACTTTGATAATTCTTGGTTTGTCGCCGAAGATAATTTCTCAAATGTAGGCATCAAAATTGTGGGTGATAGCGGCGGCACATGCGAAGGTTTAGTGGATGGTCAGCAAGACATTACTTTGACTTACGCCTGCGTAAACAAGCCCAGTGCTACCTATACACCAACTGAGTGTAATGTGCCTTTTGCAGGCATTGCTTTATCGGGTGGTAGCTCGCAAAGTGGCACCATAAGCATGACCTTTGACGCCAATGGCGAAGCCGACCTGAGCGCATACAATTTTGCTGACGTGGGTATATTGCAACTTACGGCTAGCGCTACTATTAATGGCGCTGCGGTGCAGGCTGCCAGCGTTGCATTAAACATGGTGCCTTCTTATTTAGCCTTAGCAAGCACACCAGACACGCTTATTAAAGCGGGTAATGCACTACCGTTTTCAATTACTGCTTATGGCGCTTCTGATAATGTGTTGCCGGGTTACCAATCGAATAATTTACAAATGAGCGTGGTAAGAAGCATTCCGAATGATACCGACGCTGTTGATGCTCAATTTTATTTTGATAGCAGTAACCCAGTAACAAGCTCCTTAAATGAAGTCTTTAGCGATATATCGGCGACCTTTAGCAACGGGGTTGTCACAAGCAATAGCGCTTACTTTGAAGAAATCGGCACGTATTTAATAAACGTGCGCGACAATAACTATCTTGGTGCGCAAATCAATGCTGATGCCTTAACCTTAGGACGAGTAGTTCCAGATTATTTTGATGTGCAAATGACACATCAACCAGTATTACAAAACACCTGCTCCAGCAGCTTTACATATGTGGGTGAAAGCTTTGGTTATGTTCCTGGGCTAGAGCCAAGTTATACGCTCACTGCATATAATTCACGTGGCCAAATCACTCAAAATTATGCGAGAGCATTATGGCGATTAGACTTTGACTTGGCGGCCTTAGTTGACAGACAACAACTTGATGATAGAAGCATATATAGCGGCGTCGGCGGTCAAGAGACTGTAGTTTCTGGCATTTCGCTCAGTGGCAACGATATATACAACGGAATTGCGACTTTTACACTGAGCGGCTTAAGTTATGCCTATCCTAAAATAGTGTCACCGACAGGTAATGATGCAGCACCATTTGCCGCCAATTTCGACTATAGCCTATTGTCTGAATGGTTCACCGATGCTGATGGAATATGCTATAAAACCAGTCAGTCGGGCGTTTGCGCAGGATATGCTATTGATAACATTACTTAATCTCGAAAACGCTTTTGGTCCTGAAACAGAGGCACTTGCCGTTCCTATTTACACCGAATATTTAGACCAAGGACAATGGCGAGCTAACACCGAAGACAATTGCACTGCAATTGCTTTGCAGCAGAGCGCTGGCGACATAATCGTGACCCACGATACACAAAGCTCAAATAATTTAACGAGTCTGATGAGCAATTTGAGTATTAACAGTAGCCTTGTAGGCGGATTACTGCCTTCTAGTAGCTTTACTGTGGGCCCATTTTTATCAGATGGCGAAGCTTTACCAGGTAGTTTTTACATTGAACTTGCGCCTAAATCATCACTTGGACATTGGTCAAATCATCTTAACTATGACTGGGACGGCGATGGCGATATAGACAGCGATGATAAACCTGCAGCTAACATTACGCTAGGTATTTACCGAGGCAATGAGCGCACACTGCATTGGCGAGAAGTATTAAACTAACTCAAATTATGCAAAATAGGTACAAAAATCGGGTATTTACCCGCTTGCAAAACTACCGCTACGTGCTAACTTAAGTTACACTACGCGTATTTTCTAATACTCTCTAATAATAAAGGCATTCCATGTTCAAAAAGCTTCGAGGCATGTTCTCCAACGACTTGTCTATCGACCTCGGTACTGCAAACACCCTCATTTACGTAAAAGACAACGGAATTGTCCTGAACGAGCCGTCTGTAGTTGCGATTAGGCAAGAGCGAGCTGGCGGTCCAAAAAGCGTGGCTGCGGTAGGACATGAAGCAAAACAAATGTTAGGCCGCACGCCGGGCAACATTAAAGCCATACGCCCGATGAAAGACGGCGTTATCGCAGACTTTTACGTCACCGAAAAAATGCTTCAGCATTTCATCAAACAAGTTCACGATAATAACTTTTTGCGCCCTTCTCCGCGCGTACTTGTTTGTGTTCCTTGTGGGTCGACGCAAGTAGAGCGTCGTGCAATTCGCGAGTCTGCTCTAGGTGCTGGTGCTCGAGAAGTATATTTAATTGATGAGCCAATGGCAGCAGCAATTGGGTCTGGCTTACCGGTATCTGAGGCTACCGGCTCAATGGTGGTAGATATTGGTGGTGGTACCACCGAGGTAGCGATTATTTCACTTAATGGTGTCGTATATTCATCTTCTGTACGCATTGGCGGTGACAAATTCGACGAAGCAATTATTAACTACATTCGTCGTAATTTTGGCTCACTTATTGGTGAAGCAACGGCCGAACGCATCAAACATGAAATTGGCGCGGCTTACCCGGGTGAAGAAGTCAAAGAAATTGAAGTGCGAGGTAGAAATCTTGCCGAAGGTGTTCCGCGTGGTTTTACGCTTAACAGCAACGAAATTTTAGAAGCCTTACAAGAGCCTTTATCAGGAATTGTTAGCGCAGTCATGGTAGCACTTGAACAGTCACCACCTGAACTTGCCTCAGATATTTCTGAGCGCGGTATGGTATTGACTGGTGGTGGCGCTTTGTTAAAAGACCTTGACCGCCTACTTATGGAAGAAACCGGTATTCCTGTTGTTATCGCTGATGACCCACTCACCTGTGTTGCGCGAGGCGGCGGTAAAGCATTTGATATGATTGATATGCATGGCGGCGACTTATTCAGTTACGATTAAGTGAAGCGAGCAGGTCAACCCCATGATTAATAAGGCAAGCCAAGTTAAAAACACTTGGCTTTTTCGAATATGAATGAAGTTTTTGCCCGAGGCCCATCGCTTTTTACAAGGCTGATTATTGTCTTGGTTTTGTCGGTGGGAGCGATGCTTGTCGACAGCAAAATAGAAAGTATATCGAGCGTAAGAACCTATCTAACTTCGCTTGTTTCCCCACTCCAATACATTGCAGACGCACCAGGCAACCTGCTCGATTGGAGCGCTTCTCGTTTTACTTCTCGTCAAAGCCTTTTAGAAGAAAACGAACAGCTTATTAGCGAAATTACGCTAATGAATGAAAAGCTACAGCGATTTAACGTGCTACAGCAAGAAAATACGAATTTACGGAAATTGCTTGATGCACCCGTGCGTGAAGACATGCATCGTATGATTGCTGAACTTATGGCGGTCGATAACAACCCATACAGTCATCAAATTGTGATTAACAAAGGGACTATTCATGATGTCTTTGAAGGCCAATCAGTACTTGATGATAATGGTATTGTTGGGCAGGTTATCGAAGTCGGCACAACAAACAGCCGCGTTTTACTTATTTCCGATATTACTCATGCTATTCCGGTTCGAATAAGTCGCAACAATGTGCGTGTTGTGGCAAGTGGTAACGGCGGTTTAAACGAACTCACTCTTGAGCATGTTGCCCATAGCTCAGACATGCAAGTAGGCGATGTACTGGTGTCGTCAGGTTTAGGGAAGGTATTCCCAGAAGGCTATCCGGTGGGCACTATTCGCACAATCGTTAGGGACGAAAGCAAACCATTTGCCTCGGTCACAGCTGAACCAAGTGCCAAACTCGATCGCTTAAAATACCTGCTACTACTGTGGCCTGCTTCTAGTGCCCCAGATGACGCACTTGCTCCTGACGAGCTATTTATGGACAAGGGAGACAGCGAGTGAACGGTAATAAGTCATTTATCCTTGTTAGCATTATTA
>CAZXTD010000016.1:0-44517 GCA_964643575.1 uncultured Glaciecola sp.
ACACTGCATTGAGCAACATATCAAAATCGTTGCTGTCTCGATCAAACTCGCCCCCACTGCCTGCTACAATTTCTGTTATGGTTTGAGATGAGGCAAAGGTAGGCGCTGCTAATAAACTCAAACAAGCCATGCCGGTTAAGCATAATTTTTTAAAAGAGATATTCATGTTGTTAATCCTTAAGTTTTAAATATTGGTAAGTGTTTCAGCAAGAAAGTTGCTGCTAAGGACACGAATACGACATGCGTTTTTCTAAAGACTGGGTAAGAAATAGCATCGTGCTTATTTTTCTTGTAACGCTTAATTTCATCGCCTTTGACGTACATTTAATGCGGTAATTTTGCATGAATGACCAGCGAAGATGTTATTGGTACGCAAATAAATTAATTAAAGAATGTTAAATAAATGTAATAAACGAAGCTCATACTAAAGATTGCGAACCTTTAAACCTTTAAATTGGGGTCAGAGGAAACCTTGGGGTCAAAACCTTGGGGTCAGAGAGCTTGAAAATTTAATGCTAATGTTCGCAATGTCTATGCCCAGTTTTGGATGTTTGCTGATACACGTCGTGCATCCGATCACTAAAATACACTCACACTATCAATATTGAATACGCAAACAAAGCCGAGTACTATAATGCGCATACTTTATGCGCAATAGTTAAATAGTGGTTTTATGTCTCAAAAATCTGCATGCAATACGACAATCAACAGTGACTTACTAAAAACTGCCAAAGCTCTGAATATAAAACTTTCTGTAGTCTTTGAATCGGCTTTGGAAAAGGAAGTTACGATAAGAAAACAAGCTCTATGGATGAAAGAGAATAAGTCAGCAATTGAACTTCACAACCAAGAGATCCTTAAACAAGGAACTTTTTCTGAGTCTATTGGGCAACTAGATGATTGAACAATTTCACATTTATAATTATTCGTCTCAACTGGTTGTTGTTTTGACAAACACAATTTTTAACGATGTAGAATCCACATTAGTAGCTCCCTTAAAGAAGCACAGAAGGATGTTAATTCGTAACCTTCAAATACCATGTGTTTTAGAGGGTGAGGAGTATTATGTAGACCTTCTTGATATAGCAACCGTGTCGCAGAAAAACCTAAAAACGAGCAAGTTTTCCCAAATTACTCAAAAGCGACAAGACATAAAAACCGGTCTTGATCTGCTTATTGATGGGTTTTAGCTAATTCGAACTCAACGGCCGCTCTTGTGGATGAGAATTGCCAGTCAAATAGTTCAAACTAAAAGAAGAGTTCTGCTTAAAATTATCATGCTATATCAGACAGTATTATTATCCATTAAACTTTATTATCGTCGGACAATTCAGCTCAGTAGCCGAATTTTTTCCAACCTTCAAGATAATAAGCTAATAGTTTAGGTTGGTCGATGCTATTGATTTCAACATCTACGCGCGCTTGATCTTTAGCAAAAGTGCGCATAGCGGGTAATAAGCTAGGGCTTAAAAATTGACCATGTTCAAAAACATCGCGCGAGCTGAGTGTATCTAAACTGTTGTCGCTAGCCATAATAAAACCCCAGTCGCCAAAAGAAGGCACATCGGCTCGGTATGGCACTGTGTAAGCGAATCCGCTTGCGTTGAGTGTATGGTGAATACTCCAAAACGCTTTTGTTGCAAAATAAGGGCTGGTGGCTTGCGTAACAAATACACCGTTTGCGCTTAGGTTTTGTTTCAGGGTTTGAAAAAATTGTTTGGTGTACAAGCGCGCAAGTTCGATGTTGTTAGGGTCGGGTAGGTCGCTAATAATATAATCGAAGGCCTGAGTGTTTTCTTGCAAAAAGCTATAGGCGTCGTCTACCACTATGCTAACGCGCGGGTCCTCTAGACTACCTTCGTTTAATTTAAGCAAATGTGGGTTAACTCTTGCTAAGTCGATAACCGCTTGGTCGAGGTCGACCAATACAATCTCTTCGATTTCTTCAAATTTGAGTAATTGTTTAACGGCTAAACCGTCGCCTGCACCTAAAAGCAAAACACGTTTTACGTTGCCTTGTTTGTAAGCTAAGGGGAAGTTAATTAGGGCTTCGTGGTAGCGATATTCATCGCGCGACGAAAATTGAATATTGCCGTTTAGGTACAGCCGCACATCGTCTTGTTTTTTAGTCAGGATAATTTTTTGATAACGGCTTTGTTCGGCATGCACAATACGTGCATCAAACAAAGCTTGATCCCACTGATACAGCGCTTGACTTGCAAACACGATACCCGCAATGAGTATGCTAGCAACGGTAACTAAACCGGCTACTACCTTTCTTTTTTGTTGACCCAAATGCTGACCAAAAAAACGCATTAATACAGCAATAATGCTTAAATTGATTAAGCCTAAGACCATTGAAGATTGATAATTACCGAGAGTCGGAAGTAAAAAAAACGGAAACGCAATTGTCGCGATTAATGCGCCAACATAATCAAAGGTTAAGATGTTAGCGATATTCGTTTTAAGGGATTGATAAGACTCCATCATACGCGTTAAAAAAGGGATTTCTAAACCGATTAAAAAACCGATTGAGCAGGTCAAGGCAACATAGGTAGGAATAAAAAGGCTTTGATAAACGTAGCTTAGGTAAAGCAACGGAATGCTCAATCCTCCAAGTGCTGCAAGCGCGATTTCAAATTGTAAGAAGCGGGCAAGTATATTGTCGTTGATAAACTTTGAGCAATAAGAGCCTGCACCCATCGCCGCCATATACATGCCAATAGTGAGGGAAAAATAGCGAACGCTATCGCCCAAAAAATAGGACACTGTGGTGGCAATTAAAAGCTCGTATACAATAGAGCATAAGCCGGCCACAAAGGCGGCGTATATAAGGGCTAAGGTTTGTTTTTTGTCTTGTGAAGAGATGTCAGGCATATATTACGCGATTTTATTTGTGGGGTCGTTAACGCAGGAATTGTCTTGAGTGATGGTCTTTTGAGAGTTTGCTGCAATAGAGTTATCTGCTTCACCTCGTTGATGCCTGATGACCTTAATTTCGCCTGGTATAAAGTACGAAGTCAGAGGCGCGATAGCGAGTTCTGGGTCGCAATTTCCACACATAAAAATATCAATTGCAGCGTACGCACGTTCGGGCCACGTATGAATACTGATATGCGACTCTGCTAGCAGAGCTACGCCAGTAACCCCCGCATTAGCGCCGAAAGAATGTAGTTTAATATCAAGAATGGTTGCGCCACAGGCAGTTGCTGCTTGTTTTAGTACATCACTAATGTTTTCCACATCGCTCAAGTTGCTGGCTTCATGAAAATCAATTAAATAGTGTTTACCTGGGGCAAATGCTGCCGAAGCAGAGCAATGACTTTGCATAGTGTTTGACGCGTTCTTTTTATTATTCTATTGCCTACAGAATAGGGCAATCAACACGCTGGCGCAAATTCAATTATAGTGTTGTGCGAAGCTGTTTCTTACTTAAGGCGGTTTACTGCTCATTCACATGCTGATATGTTCATGATAATTAAGTGTCCATATCATTTAAATGTTTTTTAGCTATCACTAACGTGCCAAAAAGTGACTTAAATCAATGAGTCTAAGAGAGCGTAGATGTAAAGTAAAAGCTCCCCTAACGGCACCTCGGCATAAGGAAGGTCAATGGGTCAACACTTTGATAAAGATAGTTTTTCGCCGCAAGAGCATGATGAGTTTAGAGTGCGTTTGCAACAGCAAGTAGAAACGCTCAAACCCTTATTACAGCAAGCAGAATATTCAAAGCAAGATGCTTCTTTAGGGGCAGAGCTAGAAATTTATTTGCTCAACAAAGATTGCGCGCCGTCACCGAGTAATGTCGAGCTACTGAATGCCTTAAACCATCCCTTACTGACCGAAGAATTAAACAAGTTCAATCTCGAGTTTAATATGTCGCCTGTTTCTGCAAAAGGCTCACCGTTTACTGCTATGACTAAAGAGGTTGAGCCTTTCATGCATCAACTGCGCAAAGCCGCGAGCGAAATAGGCGCACAAGTAGCCACTATTGGTATTTTACCTACCTTGACGAATGAGCATCTAAAGCGCGAATATATGACCGACTTACCTCGATATCGTGCCTTAACCAATGAATTGAGCGCGTTAAAAGGTGAACCTTTTTTAGTCGATATTAATGGCAAAGACTCGTTGCAAATGCAATGTGATGAAGTCACTTTGGAAGGGGCAAATACAAGTTTTCAGGTACATTTAAAAGTACCCGCAAATCGTTTAGCTGACTTATATAACGCTGCACAACTCACCACGCCGCTGGTACTGGCATTAGCTGGCAACTCGCCTACCTTTTTAGGCCATCGTTTATGGCACGAAACACGTATCGCGCTTTTTAAGCAATCTATTGATAGCCGCATTCAAGGACTCACAAAATGGCGTCAACCTGCAAGAGTCTGTTTTGGTCACAATTGGCTGCGTGAAGGTGCTTGGGAAGTATTTGCCGAAAACGTTGCCTTGTACCGGCCAATCACGCCGTATTTGTCGGACAATAAAGACGGCTTTGACGAGCTCAATTTACACCACGGCACAATATGGTCGTGGAACAGGGCTGTGTTTGAGCCCCCTAAAGTTGACCAAGGCGGTCATTTACGGATTGAGTTTAGAAGTTTGCCAGCAGGCCCTACCATGATCGACATGATGGCAAACGCCGCCTTAAGTATCGGTTTAACTCAAGCTATGTCGCACGGCATAAACGATATGTTGCCAAAGTTACCCTTTGAACACGCACATTATAATTTTTATCGCAGCGCACAAGATGGCTTAAACGCCAACATACTTTGGCCAAGCAAAGGTCAACATATGCTAAGAGAGCACGCCATAGTCGACGTGATTGATAAAGTGCTGCCAATGGCGGTAAATGGCCTTACAGAAATTGGCGTGAGCAGTGGTGAGGCGAATAAACTGATTCAGGTGATTGAGCACAGGCTTAGCACCAAACAAACTGGTTCAGTTTGGCAGCTAAAGCGCTTGCAAAAGCTACAAGAAAAACATGATAAACCCGAAGCGCTACGACAAATGATGATTGATTATATGCTCAATTCTGATGTGGGTATGCCCGTATCAGAATGGTCTTATTAGGAGAATTATGGGGCGGATAAAACTCACACAACTGCACAACCCTTCGCCGTCTGAAATAGGTAATACTCTCTATGAGTTTTTAAACTATTTGCCGGGCCCAAGCGTGGTGCATATAAACGGCAAAGACAACAGCCGCTGCCGCGTTGTGGTGACACTTTTACATGCTAACGAACCGTCTGGCTTAAAGGCGCTTTTTCAGCTCATTAAAAGTGGTTTTAAGCCGCTGGTGAATACAAAGTTTGTGTTAGCCTCAGTTGTTGCTGCCCGCACCGAACCTGTATTTACCCACCGAATGCTGCCCGGTCAAAAAGACTTAAATCGCTGTTTTAGTAGCATCGACAAAGACTTACAAACATTTTTAGCTGCTACCATTAAAGAAGAAATTAGCGCATATGAACCAGAGGCCGTAATTGATTTACATAATACTTCTGGAAGTGGCCCTTCCTTTGCGGTAACTGTGCATAGTAGCCAAAAACACCTAGCCCTAGCCTCACACTTCACCCACCGAGTGATTTTAACTGACTTACGACTAGGCTCATTAATGGAGCAAGAGCTAAATGCGCCAGTTATCACTGTTGAAGCAGGCGGAGCGCAAGATGACGAATCACATGTTATCGCCTTAAATGGTATTCGGTCTTTATTGCTTGTAGAAGATGTATTCAAACAAAAGCAAGCACTAGAAATACTAAACAGCCCGCACCGGCTTGAAATAAACGACAATGCCACTATCGCCTACGCACGCGCAGCGGTTGCAAGTATTGATGTGACTATGCGACAAGATATTGAGCGTTTTAATTTTGCCAAAACCCAAGCCAATCAGCACTTGGGTTGGGTCGATACAAACGGCCTCAACGCGCTAAGGCTAGATAAAGACAATCTTTCTATAAGTGATTTTTTTACAGTTGTGCCTATCAACGACACTTGTTACGAGCTAAAAACTAAATGCTCACTTGTACTGTTTATGGTGACCACGCGCGCAGACATCGCTAAATCTGATTGTTTGTTGTATTTCGTGCCCGCAAATACCTAACATAGCTGCCTAACTAAAGCTAAAACCTACGAACTATTTTGCTGTTTGTACTCGCGGTCTTATGCGGCGCGTGGCAGGCATGTTTTGAAGTATTAATTAATAAATGACGTGAGGCAGGTATCGACTCATATCTTGTGTGATGGCATCGCTGTCTTCTCGTATCGAAATGCCCGCGGCCTGGTCGTCGATTAGCCAGCTGCCTATGAGCGTGTGGTTGGTATCAAACTGTGGAAGGGCGTGTTTTTGTTGATAAATAAAACCTTCCTCACCGTAAGGCCCGTCGGAGTGTTTAGCGCCGTCGAGTGCTTCGCCTTTGGCATTGGTATAGGTAATGTTTGCGCCCTCGCGAGAGAAAATTGGCTTTTTCACCAAAACCATATCTTCAGGCACTAAATGTAATTCGTCTTCAAAAAATGAAGGCAGTAAATTGGGATGGTCAGGAAACATTTTCCACAACATGGGCAGCAGTGCTTTGTTTGATAATATCGCTTTCCATGGTGGCTCTACCCATCTGATGTTTTGTTTGCCAAGTACTTCGCCATATTCATCATCAAACATGAATTCCCACGGATAAAGTTTAAACATCCAAGTGATAACTTGGTTGTCTAGGTCGGCAAACTGGTCGTTTGCATCAATGCCGATATCTTCGATATAAACAAACTTGGTTTGTATACCGGCAGCAATGGCGCAGTCTTCCAGATATTGCACTGTGCCGCGGTCTTCTTCGGTGTCTTTACAACAGGCAAAGTGCAATACACGGTCAGGGGTGAGTGCGCGTAATTCTATGAAACGATTAACGAGTTTTTCTTGAACAGAGTTGAACTGATCGGCACTGCGTTTGAGTAAGTTGTCGTCGACTTTGTTTTCGAGCCACAGCCACTGCCAAAATCCGGTTTCGTATATTGAAGTAGGCGTGTCGGCGTTGTTTTCATATAACTTAGCCACGCCTTTGCCGTCGTAAGCAAAGTCTAAGCGGGAATATAGCGAAGGGTCGCCATTTTCCCAGCTTTTACGAATAAACGCCCATTGTGCCTCAGGAATTGCAAACTTGCGCATTAGCTCGTCATTGTTTAGCACTTCTTCGACAACTGCTAAACACATGCGATGGATGTCTTCGGTAGGGGCTTCGATACCTTGTTCTATTTGAGGAAGCGTAAATTGGTAATATGCGCTTTCGTCCCAGTACTTTTCGCCGTACATAGTATGAAATTTAAAGCCGAACTCGGCTGCCATTTGTTCCCAATTTTTACGCTCTTCGCAAGGTATGCGTAGCATTTAGCCGCCCCAACCGCTGCGCGAGCTGCCGCTGGCTCTTGAGCTTCCCCAGTTGCTTTTTGCCGATGCCTTAGCACCAAAACCACCACGAGAAATAGTGCGCGTCACTGCCGGCTTGGGCGCAAGTGCCTCGCGCGGCATTTTGTAGCTTCTTTGGCCTGGTGAGCCAACTACAAAACCATCGCTGGTCATTATTTTATTACGTAACGAGCCACTGCCTCTGTACATGTACGCAGGGTGAGAATGCCGGTAGCGTTTTCTGTCCATTGAGTCGCTGATCATTGACGACACAATGTAGCCAGTCATAAAGGGCATGAAAAAACCGCCGTTACTTTGACATTGGCCAAACTCATTAATACAGTCACGTTCCGAACGATAGCGCGGGGCCGTTGCTTCAGCATCTTGAACGGCTTTTTCGTATGCGGCTTGGCAAGCTTCTTGAGATAATTCAGTGCTGCTTGTGCAGTCATCAACAGAAGTCACAAACTGAACAGTTTCTGAATTATCAGGGGACGAGCATGCACTAATAACCGCTAAACTAATTGGTGCCAGTATAAAAGCCCGAGAGCGTTTGCGCATCAAATTCAAGTCTAAAAACGCACTGCGTTTTAACTTGGAGTTTGTTGCTTGTTCGGGCGTGTTATCTAAGTCACTCATAACAGGCTCCTTAATATGTCATGCAGGCGGCGTTTATAAAGCCAACGGCGACACTGGTAGCGCCAAGCACAATACCTGCGCTAACTTCGTTGTTTTCGATACGCTGGGTAATTTTAGGCATAAAGATAAAACGCACAATTGAGAACGAAACCACTTGTGCGATAAGTGCAATGAGGCCCCAAGTAGCAAAGTCGATCAAATCTTCTGAGTTACTCACAGCTCCTGCCAACGCAATTGAAAAGCCAATAATTGCACCGCCAAAACCAATAGCAGCAGCGGTGCTTTTTTCTTCTTTAATGAGTTTCCATTCGGCATGTGGGGTAGCAAAACCATACACTGTCTTGAAGATAATCAAAAACACAATTGATACACCAAAATACAATGCAAAGTGCATAACACCGGTGAGTAGGTCGTAAGTTTCAACAGTTTCCATGGGCTTATCCGTTCTTTTTGTATTAGTAGGTTAAAGTAAAAATGTCGTTTATAAGGGTGTTTAATTTCGTTGTGTTAGCATGGTATTTGTTTGCCTAATTTGCAAGCCGTTTTACCTTCAATTTTGCTAACCGTTAACGCGTATTTGCGTTGGTGAAAGTTTAACGCCTGTGCTAATCACTAAACAGCGTTCTAGCTGATTACTATCGTTCAGGCTTTCTTCTGCCGACAGATAGAGTTGTTCAAATGAGCCATCGCTTAGCTCGCGCTCAAATAGCATGACAAATTGGTCAGTTTCGCTAACTTCATTGCTCTCGTCGTAGGTTTCTTCTTGCATGGCAACCGGCGGATGATATTCCGATACGCTTGTCCAAACACGACGATAGGTACGGCCTTCAAGTTCATAAGTAGGCGTACCAATTTTATGTTTTAAAAGCTCGTCCCACTGGTTAGCGTTTACGTTTAAAGTGTCATAATAGTGAAATAGGGTAACATCAACTATGTTTTCTTCCGCTACGCCTCCTTCGCAAACTACTTGTAGCCAGGCGTCGTCGTCGGTATAAAAACGAAGTAGAGCGGTACCATCAAGGTCGACTTCGCCTGCCGCCTGAATAAGCTGAGTGTCGGCAACTTCGCTAATGACTAGCTCTTGTAATATTAGCTGAAACGACAGCTTGTCGAGGTCAAAACTTGAGCCAACACATAAACCCATTACCGAGGGTTTTTCGATAGTCGCTTCTGCTGTGGGTTTCTTTTTAAAAAAGTTAAACATGCTGTACTCCATTAATTTGCTTAAGCTCAGTCGATACTGATTTTGAGCTTTGTGTAAGTGCTTAAACACAAAATGCACCGAATATGACTATTCGGTGCATCAATTGTTCAATGCTCGTTAAGCATCATTTACTTTTTGTTAGCTAATATTTTAGCTAGCATATCTTCGCTGCTTCCGCCGCCACTGCCACCAGCTTTGCGCAATTTAGCGTCAAGGTCTGAGCCAGTTTCAAGTTCGGCAAGTTCAGAGGCGGCGTCAATCGCTGCGTCTTTTTCAGCTTGCTTTTGCTTAATTCGCTCTAAGCTATCTAGCGCGGTTTTCACTTTGCTGTTGCCGCCGCTAAAGTGAGTGCTTGCAGCAACCTGTGCTTTTTGCACGGCTTGTGTTGCTTTCACTTGGTCAACTTGTTGCTCTAACATGCGCAAGTTATTTTTTGCAGTAGCTAGGTTAGCCTTAAGCGTGTTCTCGTTTTTAATATAGCTGTCGAGAATGCTTTGCTCACTAGTTTGCAAACCATCAAGCTCACCTACACGCTGAGCACATTCAAGCGCTAGTTCGCGGTTGCTCTCTGCGTGTTCTGCCGCACTTTGCGTGTACTTATCAATATCAGCTTGCAAAGACTTCACTTTATTTTCTGACATTTTACGCTTAGCGGCAATCGAATGTAGGCTTTGACCACATTGCTGAATTTCTTGCTTCGCTTCGCGAATTTGTTGGTCTAAAATTGTTAATGCTTGCGTATCGGCTGCATCTTCAAGGGCTTTGTTTGTGTGACCTTTAAGGGCCGACCATAATCTACCTAAACTCATAATCTTCTCCTACTATTTCAAATGTTCAGAATATAATTCTAAGAACTCTGGTACGTTTGCAAACAGAGCCTCTACTTCTTCAACTATTACTTCGTCTTTGCTGTCGACCGACAATGCACCAAAGGCTACGTAATACTCTTCGTCACCAATTGTCGAAACCGCTAATGTCGACAAGGGCACTAAACGATGAGTACGTAAAATTCCGTGGTCTAATGCGGCGGTATCTTTAACAGCACTTACCGGAAACAAAATTGTTTCTACCACAATTTGTTGCTCACCAACGACTAAGAAAGCATCAACGCCTTCGTCGTTAGAAACACTTATACAATCGCCCTCAAGTTCTGCCGTGAAGTTGATTTGCTCATTCATGAGCGAAAGGATGTTATCGCGCTTTGATGTCATTTGGGTCTCCATTAAAAAGCGTTTTACTTTTTGTGCCTTGCCCTAAGTATAATAGGGCATATTTTTGAGATTGCAACATATTTGTTGCAAATATCTAAAATAAATTGCAATAGCCTCTTATTTTAAACATATGTGTTGAATATATTGCTTTTGCTTATATACTGTTTAGGTAGATTATTAATGGGGGCGAATGCAACAGATGCCAAGCGACAAAACGCAAACTACCAACCATTCACAAGTTAATATAAGCGTGAATAACAAGAAGTCAATTTTACCGTATGCAAAAGCCACCACTCTGCATATCAAAAAGCTGATGGTGGAGCACGAAATGACTTACGACGACATCGTGCTCAAGCTTGAAGAGCGCGGTGTAGTGCTAAGCTCAAGCAACTTGCGCAACAAAGTGTCGGGCAATGCGCTCTCTGCTGGTTTGTTTTTTTTAATGGTTGAGATAATTTCTGGCGAGTTGTCGGCGCAGATAAATGTAAAAGAGTAGCTTTTTCAATTATTTGTGTCAGGATCGTTTCTTGTTTCTAGTAACGAACCTGCAAAAAGAAGAAGTGCTTGTCAACTAATCCGATTATTCAAAAGTCATTATTAACAGGTATGCTGCTTGCCTTGGCAGGCACGTTTTTGTTTTCTCTCAAACCCATTTTAATCAAATACGCATATGAGTATGGTCTGTCTAGCGAGCAAGTTATTGCCCTAAGGATGGTATTTGCTGCACCGTTTTATATTGGTGTGATTATTTTTTACTGGCGCAAAAATGCAGAAAAACGCACCGAGTATGTAAGTCACTTATTGCCGGTAATTGGCTTAGGTATATTGGGTTATTTTATCGCGAGTTATTTAGACCTACTTGGTTTGCAATACATAAGTGCTCAGCTTGAAAGGGTTGTATTGTTTTGCTTTCCGACGATTGTAGTTTTGATGTCGTACTTTTTTCTTAAAACCCGTTTGCCTAAAAATATTTGGTGGGTATTGGGAGGTTCTTACGCTGGCATATTATTAATATTTGGTCATGATTTAACAACCTTTGGCACTGAGGTTGCGCTTGGTACTGGCCTTGTATTTTTGAGCGCAGTCGCGTTTGCGATATATGTACTGTGCAGCAAGCCAATTATTACTAAAATTGGTAGCCAAATGTTTACCAGTATTGCAATGATGGCGGCAAGTGTTGCCATTCTCGTATTCTTTGCGTTCACACAAGACATCTCAGGTTTGCTTGTATCTAACAAAGCTTATCTGTTAGTGGCGGCTCTGGCCTTTTTCTGCACCGTCATACCTTCATTATTAGTAGCAGAAGCTATTGGTATTATTGGCCCAGAACAAACAAGCATTGTGGGTACTTGCGGCCCTGCAATTACTTCTGTGTGTGCTGTATTTTTACTCGACGAGGCCTTCACGATTTATCATGGGCTCGGCTTAACGCTTATAATATTCGCTGTTGGCAGTATGGTTAAAAAATAAACCGGTAAAAGACCCAAAAGCAGATATTTTGAAAAGGACGATGAACCGCTCGGTTATCCAGCCTCAAGTTTAGATTCCTTATTTTGATACTATAATGGGTAAGTGATATACGGCCAGCTAGGCTCAATTCATTTTGTTAATGTAAGAGGCAAGTAATTTTATGTGGATATACTTAATGCGTCATGCACAAACGCAAGGAAACTTAGCCAGAATAGTGCAAACACCAGAAACACTATTAACCGGTTTAGGCCATACGCAAGCGGCTAAGCTAGCCGCGGCATATTCTAACAAACAGATTACACAAATTATGTGTAGTGATTATACACGAACACAACATTCAGCTATGCCGTTGGCTGAGTCGCTTAATCTTTCGCTTTCACTCACTCCCACTCTTCGTGAGCGAAATTTTGGTGACCTGCGTGGATTATCCTATGATGATATAAAAGAAGATTTCATGGCAGCAGATTACGCTCCAAGAAATGGTGAGACTTACCTACAATTTGTTGGGCGAATAAAGTTAGCGTGGGCTGACGTTATTGCTACTGCTTCTAATCAAGCGGAAAATGAGCACCTAATGGTGATGACGCATGGCTTAGTGGTGCGCTGTATTTTGACCGAAATCTTACAATTACCTGCTGAGCAATTAAACAAAATTGATGTTGAAAATACATGCGTAACGCAAATTAATTGCCGTGATTTAAATGATGTGCCCTTACTTTGCAATACAGACCATTTGGGGAAGCAAACTCAAGGTGATACAACAAAACTTGGCGCTGTTTAGCATTAAGACTACCTTTTTGAGCAAAGTAACATCTCCTTTTATACTAGTAGGGCGTCCCATCTTTATGGGTAAACACCCACCTACCACTATTGTCCATTTTTGCCGCTAAGTCGTCATTAGGATAAACGACATCGTCATCTGGACTCCGATCGCCAATCTCTAAATAGACCAAAGGTTCGTTTGCTTCGTTTTTTAGCTGATGTGCTAGTTCTGCACCTGCTACAAAACCAAAACAATCTCCTTTTCGCATATCGTAAACTTCTTCTCCATAAAGCAGCACTGCTTCACCTTCTAGTATATAAACAAATTCATCTTGCTTGCTATGGGTGTGCTTAAGTGCAGACACACTTTTAGGGGGAAGCATGGTGTGATTGATACCAAAATTAGCAAGACCAAAAAAGTCACCTAATTTACGCTTTACACGCCCGTGCATTTGAGAAGCAAAAGGTTCAGGATACAACGACTTTTGTCTTTGCTCTGGCACTTGAAGAGCTTGAACGGGTTGAAGAATTGGTTTCATGCGTTTAATACTCGTATCGCTGAGTTGATATATAGTACATCAGGCTGTAGACAACTCTCTAAATATATTTAGAAAAGTCGGTCAATAAACCGACTGGCATAGTGTATGCGTAGAATAAAAAACAGTTGGCGTAAACGAAAGACCGTTTTCAGGTACTGGTCTTTCGTTTTTGGTAGTTAGTCAACTCTAAAATCTAAGTTTTTGAATTATTATGCATTGTATTTTGGTTGATTTTTGCGAGTATAACCGACAACACCAAGTCCTAATAATAATATAGCAATCGCGCTTGGTGCGCTAACGTCAACCGCTTCGGTTATTACATCAATTGAAACAGCGCCTACTTGATTACCGGCATCGAATGCGGCTAATGACAAAGTAAACGTACCGGCGTTAGTCGGGTCAAACGCTTGAAGACCCGCCCACCAATGGATTTGCTGAGAGTTTTGAGCGACATTATTAGTATCGATTAAAGTAGCGTAATCAGCCGCATCTACTGCAATTTCTTTTGTTGCTTCGGTACTTGTATTATCGCCGGTTGCATGGTCCCAAAGAACCTCTCCATTAATAGGATTCACACTGTTAATAAAATCGTATCCGCTAAATAATGGCATTCCGTTAAAAGATATTCCAAAGCCATATGTTAGGTTGTTAAGTGCAAAATCACTTTGAGAGTCGTTGTAGTTGGAATTAATTGCCCATTCAAAACTCCAAACGCCAACAAATGTATCCTGGGTAGGAGCGCTAACCGCATCAAAAGTATATGTGCCATCACCATTGCTGTTAAATGTGTTTTCTGGGTCACCATTTTCGTTAAAACGTAGTTTTGCTCTAAGTGCTAATTCCACACCTTGTTGCTCATTTTGAAAGATGGTCCACCCACCGTTTGCATTACCGTCGCCAAATATGAGACTGGGACTTACGTCGCCGTCGAAAATCATATTGGCGTAACTAGATGTGCTGATCGCGATCATTGCAATAAAAGTACTGATTTTTTTCATTTTTTTAACCTTTGACTGATATGGGGCGTTAATTAAAAATTCGCGTATTGGGAAAAGCAATTATTGATCCTTTCTCTAACGTAACAATTTAAGATCAGTAAAAACAAAGGTTTAAAACTGTTAAATTTTTGTAATTAACAGGTTGCTAAAAAAATATTCAATTTAGACTATAGGTGTAAAAAAAACAGACACCATTGAGTATTGTTTGAATAGGTCTTAGCTCAAAAAGAGAGATGCAATGTGAATACATATTTTTTCTTAGCTCGCAAATGCTCTCGGCTAATACTTTGCATGCTAGTTTTCTAATTCGAACAAAAAATAAGCGGTCAGTTAAAGAACACTCAATAAATGTCTCTTTTGGTCGATGACTTACGCAATATATGCTGAGCCAAGCATACTAAGCGCATAAAGTCAGTCACTTATACAAAGATTACCATCAAATACAAAATAGGAGGGAGTATGAATTTTTCGGAAAATACCGAACTTGCAGTCACGTTTCTTCGTCAAGCAATCCCCACAATGATGAAACATAAAATAATCCCTAATCCTATCAACTACACCTTATGGTACACCTATTATTCAAATACAAACCTCGCATTAAACGCGCAGCTAGATCATACTATTTCGCGTTTTCAAACCTGTCCTAATGAAGTAAGTGAAGCCTTATTTGTAGAGCACATTGGCCAAGCAAATAGCAAAGAAGCTCAAGCAAACGAAGTTTTTCAAAGAGCATTAACTACCACGGTGAGTAATTTGTCGGACACCATAAATGCGACAAGCGAGCAGACGCATGAGTTTTCTAATGCTTTAAAAACCGACATTCTAGCGCTCGGGAAGCATGACTTAGACGAGGAATTATCTCCTTTGCTTGATAGCTTAAATTCAAATGCGAATGCACTTCGTGATGTTAACATTTCATTCAATGATAAATTAGACGCAGCTAACAACGAGATTGAAAAATTAAAACAAGATTTAGAGAAAAGCCGACAGGAAGCAACGACAGACCCGCTGACCGGTTTGTCTAATCGACGCGTTTTAGAATCAATTTATCAAGACTTTATAAGTAACAAGCACCACAACGAAGACCTGTCTATAATTATTATGGATATTGATAAATTTAAAGTCTTCAATGACACACATGGTCATTTGTTAGGCGATCAAATTTTAAAATTTGTGGGTAGCCTATTATCAGAGGAATGTAAGCAAAGCGCAAAACCGGTGCGTTTTGGTGGGGAAGAGTTTGCCATTGTTTGCCCTAAAATTGATATTGAAGACTCAAAGAAAATAGCTGAAAAAATAAGGGCTAAGCTATCTTCTACTCCTTTTACTAACAGAAAAACCGGCGAGAAAATACCTCCTATTACAGCCTCGTTTGGCGTGGCAAAACTCATCGAAGATGAAGATTTAGCGTCGATAATTGAAAGAGCCGACAAAGCCCTTTATGCCGCCAAAGAAGGTGGACGAAATCAAGTGCAAGTCATACACTAATTTGATTTTAGTGGCCGACGCGTCCTTTTGTTAAAAAGTGGATGAGTGCATTCGTTGTCTTTTAAAAATCTCGAATCAGCGCGAAAACAATAATTTAGCAACATCTAAACGTAAAAGAAAACGAGCAGACACAAAACTATTAGCATTTCTGCAGCGTAAATATGTGACAATTCAATTAGTGTTACAATCGCGCTAGTTTCGCGATTACTCGGATATCCAGCATGTCAGCAAATAAATTCATTTTCGGTTTTCAGCAAAGTTTTCACACCGACTTACCAGAATGTTATGTGACAGCAGATGCTGCCCGTTTTTCATCCCCTGGGTTGGTATATTTTAATACTGATTTTGCAAGCACCATAAAAGCAAACTTTCCTAGCGATGAAGAAGCCCTAGCACAATTTTTAAGCGGACAAGCTATTCCCGAAGATGCAAAACCTTTGGCGCAAGCCTATGCGGGTCATCAATTTGGGCATTTTAATCCGCAATTGGGTGACGGCCGTGCGATGATTTTGGGTGATCTAGAATGCAGCGACGGCAGTCTTATTGAGCTCGATTTAAAAGGCTCAGGCCCAACTAACTTTTCGAGAAATGGTGATGGCAAGGCAGCAATAGGGCCCATGTTGCGCGAAGTGTTAATGTCTGAAGCAATGCATGCATTGGGTATCGCCACAACTCGATCTTTAGCGGTGGTGACCACGGGCGAGCGTGTTTATAGAGATCCGCCACAGGCGGGCGCAGTGTTATCCCGAACTGCATCGAGTCATATCCGTATTGGTACTTTCCAGTATTTTGCTGCGCGTAGTCAAAACGGTGTATTGGAAAAACTGGTGCAATACTGCATCAAGCGCCATTACCCAACGCTTAAAGACAGCGAACAGCCTGCTCTAGATTTATTGCAGTCCACTATAAACGCCCAAGCTAAATTAGTAGCACAATGGATGGGCATAGGCTTTATTCACGGCGTTATGAATACCGATAATATGCTGATTGGCGCAGAAACAATCGACTATGGTCCTTGTGCGTTTATGGATATTTATGACCCTGCAACGGTATTTAGCTCAATTGACCAAAACAGTCGCTATGCATACATGAATCAGCCTCCAGTGACCCAATGGAATTTAGCACGCTTTGCCGAAACCTTAGTCCCGCTATTACATAGCGACAGAGATGAAGCTATCGCTTTGGCCACTAAAGCAGTGCAAAGCTTTAGCGAAGCCTACGATACCCAATATCGATTGGTGATGTGCGATAAATTAGGCCTACAAAACAATGCAGACGCCGCTTCTCTTGATGCAATAATCGAGCATTGGACAAAACTGCTGTATGAGCATGAGCTTGATTGGACCAATACTCACCTTGCTTTAGGTGAACATATTGCGAACCCGCATGCAGAGTCTTCTTTGTTGGTTATGTTTGAGGCAAGCGAAGGCATAAATGAGTGGCTAGTTAAACGAGACCTTGTTGCCAGTAATGACAATGCAATAATGCAAAAAGCCAATCCTAAAGTTATTCCACGAAACCATCTAGTTGAACAAGCGCTATCGGCAGCCATTGGTGACCGAGATTTTGAACCTTTTGATGCATTACTTACCGTGCTAGAAAACCCATTTACCACACCCGACAACAGCAAATACACACAAAGCGCTCCGGCTGATTTTACGGATGACTTTGTTACGTTTTGCGGCACGTAGCTAAACTAATAAGCTAGGCTCGCAGGCAAAGTGGGCCAAATCTTTGTTTAGTAAAATGACATACATTGATACATTTCATTATCTAGTGAAAGCGTGTAGATTATTATATCTTTGAACAGCTAAATTATTCCCTCTAACAACAAGAACAAAGGAACATCTTAATGCAACGGAAAACTGTAAGCGCAAGATATACGCTCAGCGCGCTGGCACTTGCCACTTCGGCTTTATTTTTAACAGCCTGCGGTCAAGCACCAGAGCAAACCAATACCGAGATGAAAGAAACGGCGAGTATAAAAGCTGTTCAAACTACTGCGGCAGAACCTGCCCCCCGATATTTCGAAGAGGTCGAGGGCGAACAGGCTTTGGCGCAGGTTAACGCTTGGAATGACAAAACCTTAGGTAAGCTCATGGCCGATGAGCGTTTTGAAGAATTTCAGCAAGAAGCACTCGATATATTAAATGCCACTGACAAAATTGCCTTTGGCTCAATTGTTGGTGATTTTGTTTATAACTTTTGGCAAGACGAGCAGCACGTTAAAGGCATTTTGCGCCGCACGTCGCTCGACAGTTACATGGGTGACGACACCGACTGGGAAATCTTGCTCGATGTTGACGCTCTATCAGCTAGCGAAAACGCAAACTGGGTGTATAAAGGCAGCACTTGTTTGAAACCACAATACACACGTTGTTTAGTCTCTTTGTCGAACGGCGGTAAAGACGCGGTAGAAATACGCGAATGGGATCATAACCAAAAAGCCTTTATCGAGGACGGATTTTTTGTGCCAGAAGGTAAAAATCAGGTCGGATGGATAGACAAAGATACCATTGTGTTAGGTGCAGACTTTGGTGAAGGTACGCTTACCGACAGCGGTTACCCGTTTGTTGCAAAAACAGTTAAGCGCGGTCAAACAATTGCCGATGCTGCTGAGTTGTTTAGAGGCGAAGCTGCAGATGTTGCGGCGGGCGCTTATCAAATGGAAATAGCCGAAGGTGATAAGGAAATGATTGCCTATCGTGCAGAAACATTTTATGAAAGCTCATATCAATGGATCAAAGAAGACGGGTCTACAGTCGCGTTGCCATTACCTCGCAAGTCGTCTCCTGTTGGCGTCTTTAAAAAGAAACTCATGGTGCGTTTACAAGAAGATTGGAACTTAGATGGCACGACCCATGCCTCAGGTGCATTAGTCGCATTTGATATTGACCAATGGCGAAATGATACCAATGCGGTTGCAGTCGAAACCGTTTATACACCCAACGAGAAATCGACAGTACAGTCTGTGTCAATCACAAAGAGTCGCGTACTGGTCACCGTACTAGAAAATGTGACAGGCAAAATATATGCTTTCGACTACGACGATTCATGGTCGTCTTCTTTATTGAACTTACCAGAAAATGGCACCGTGTCGGTAACATCGACGAGTGAAGAGAGCGATTTCGCTTTTATTAATCAGCAAACCTTTACCACGCCGTCTTCATTGCTTTATGTGGATGTTGTTAACAATACGGTCGAAGTTGCTAAGTCTGCACCCACTCGCTTTGAAGCCGACAATTTAGTCGTTGAACAGTTATTTGCGACTTCTAAAGATGGTACGCAAGTGCCGTATTTTGTTATCCGCGACAAAGACATCAAATATGACGGCAACAATCCAACGCTGCAATATGCTTATGGTGGTTTTCAAATATCGATGACACCTCGCTACTCAGGCACCTTGGGTAAACTATGGTTAGAAAACGGTGGCGTATATGTGCTGGCTAATATCAGAGGCGGCGGCGAATTTGGCCCCGCTTGGCACCAAGCAGGTTTAAAAACCAAGCGCCAAGTGATATTTGACGATATGGCGGCTGTATCTGAAGCCATAATTGACAGCAAATTGACCTCCCCTCGAAGGCTCGGCATTCAAGGCGGCTCAAACGGCGGATTATTAATGGGTGTGATGTATACCCAGCGCCCTGAACTTTATAATGCGGTGATTAGTCAAGTGCCCTTACTGGATATGCTTCGTTACCATACACTGTTAGCGGGTGCGAGCTGGGTGGGTGAGTACGGCAGTCCTGACGTACCAGAAGAGCGTCTATTTTTAGAGAGTATTTCGCCTGTACACAACGTCAAGCCCGATACGACTTATCCGAATATGTTTTTAGTTACCTCGACAAAAGATGACCGAGTGCATCCTGGCCATGCGCGTAAAATGGCTTATGTACTTGAACAAAACGGATATGACTTTGAGTATTACGAGAACATTGACGGCGGTCACTCTGCAGCTGCCAATTTAAAAGAATCAGCTAAACGCTTCGCGCTTGAAACCACGTTTTTGACGCAAGAGTTAATGGACTAAGTCGATTATGATGCGTGCACTTCTGATTTGTTGTTTACTCTTTTCGACTAGCTTGGTTTATGCCAAGTTAGTCGATGTCAAAATTGAAAGAAAAACACAGATACAAGCATTTGGCTTGGCCTTAGAAGCGCTTGAAGGGCGGCTTTATTTTGAATTTGATCCGGCTTTGCAGCAAAATCAAAATATTGTCGATCTTGAGCTTGCAGATCGGGTTAATGGCAAAGTACTCGCTAACACCACATTTTATGCGATTCAACCCGTTGACCCTAAACTGCGTAAAGCAAGTTTGGTTGAAATTAGTAACCGCGGTTCTAAAGCTTCGCTGCGTTATTTTAATAAAGCGCAGGGTAATCCTAACCCTAATACAACTAAAGCTTTGGGTGACGGTTTAATACAGCGTTTAGGTTTGTCAGTAATATGGATAGGCTGGCAAGCTGATGTATATGAGCAAGACGGCAATATGTCTGTGAACTTGCCTATAGCAAAAAACACCACAGGAATAGCTCGCAGTGATTGGACGCTTGAAACTCACTCGACGTCTTTACGCTTAGCCCACCGCGATAATATAAAAGTACTGTACAAGGCTGATGCAGCAAACAGCGATAAAGCAGTTTTAACTTATCGATTAGCTCCGCATAGCCCAAAACAAATCGTAGCGCGCAGCGCGTGGCAGTTTAACAAAGCAAACGAAGGTATTAAGGGCGATTTTAAACCGGGTATTTATGAGCTAGTTTATCCGACTAATTCGTCTATTGTTGTGGGTTTAGGCTTTGCTTTAATTCGCGATACGGCGCAATACATTAAGACCTCAGGCTCTACTTTCGAAAGCCCCAAAACCATTGCCTTTGGCGTATCGCAAACAGGAAGATGGCTGCGGCATTTTATGTATCAAGGTTTTAACGAGACAGAAGCAGGCAGTAAAGCTTTTGACGGTATGCTTATTCATACCGCAGGTGCAGGAAGAGGAAGCTTTAACCACCGTTTTGCACAAAGTTCACGAGATGCCCATCGTATGTCGGCTTTTTATTATCCTACCGATGTATTTCCCTTTACGAGCCGAGAAGTCACTCAAGCCATAACGAACAAAAAAGATGGTCTTTTAGTGGGCATTGCGCCGCAGTTTTTACCAAAAGTGATGTACACCAACACAGGCTATGAATACTGGGGTAGAGCAGCAGCGTATATTCATACGCAAGCAGGTAAAGATATTGAGCCCTTGCCCAACGAAAGGATATATCACTTAGCGTCCGCTCAGCATTTTGTTGAACGTCAGAGTAATATAAAAGCGATAAAGCCAGACCAAGCGGGTTATACAGACTATTACCAGGGCAACCCACTTAATCTTTTGCTTAATTTGCGAGCGGTATTGAGTCAGCTTATTCACTGGGTGGTCGATGAAAAAATGCCAATGCAAAGTCAATTTCCGCGTTTTAGCAATCAGTCTTTGGTGTCTTTTGAGCAATATACCTTGCCACCACGATTGAGCAAACTTACCAAACCTGTGAGCCCATATACACCTTTCATTTATGATTATGGTAACAAATGGGAACAAGGCATTATTAGTGTCAATCCACCTCTTTTACTCGACTTAGGCAAGCCAAATATTCCTGCCGTACCTGCGGTAGATAATTTTGGCAACGAGATTGGTGGTATACGTCACCCACTATTAGATGTTCCTATTGCGAGCTTTTTACCTTGGGTGTTGCGTCATAATGCCGAGTTTGCACAAAATGAGATGATGGATTTTAGAGGCGCAATAAAGCTATTTCCCAAACGCGAGATACTCGCGCAGTATCAAGACTTTGATGAGTATATAAACGCACTGGAAGGTGCAATAGACAAGGCAATTAAACAAGGTTCGCTGCTAAGCGAAGACAGAGAGACCGTGCATACGCAGGCAAAGTGGTTGTGGGAGCTAAGCGTAGGCAAACCCTAAAAACTGAGGAGCAACACAATGCAAAACCCTATCGGATGGTTTGAGATATACGTGCAAGACATGACTCGCGCAGGCGAATTCTATAAAGCTGTTTTACATACCGAACTAGAAGCACTTAACGACCCAACTAATGATAATGTGCAGATGATGGCTTTCCCATCCAACTATGAAGAATATGGCGCAAGTGGTGCTTTAGTGAAGATGGAGGGTGTGCCATCCGGCGGAAGCACTATGGTATATTTTTCTTGCGATGATTGCGCGGTAGAAGAATCTAGAGTTGTTGACGCAGGTGGTAAAATAGAGCGCAGTAAAATGTCGATTGGCGAATATGGTTTTATCTCTTTAGTGCACGACACTGAAGGCAACATGATCGGCCTTCATTCGCAAAAGTAGTAGGACGTATTAGACGAAAAAATTAGGGCGTGATACATTAGCGGTTCGATTCTGCAGTATAACAATCGATAAATTCAAGTAAATGGATTGACTGTAGGGACAAGTAGTATTTGTTAGGGATATAACATGAAATATTTTTTGCCAATCGGGCTAATTTTGTCATTAAGCGCATGTAGTGGTGGTTCGAGAACTCCTACTGAACAAAGCCCACCTCCGCCGCCTCCACCGCCTAATATGGCGCCGGTTGCATCATCAGATACCGCCAGCACACGTAACGGTCAATCAGTCACGATAGATGTGCTGAATAACGATACCGATGCCAACAACGATACCCTGACTATTGCAAGTGTTGCACAACCCGCTAGCGGATCGGTAGCAATTGAAAACAACCAGCTTGTATACACACCGAGTGGAAGCGCATACGCCGGTACAGTAAATTTTAGTTATGAAGTGTCTGACGCTACAACAACTTCCAGTGCAGATGTTGAGGTGAATGTAAGTCAATTTGTTGCATTTGAAGGCCGCGTATTAGCCGCAGACAGTCTTAATTCGGTCACATTAAAAATTGAAATTGGCGATGAAGTTTTTGAATCAGTATTAGATACGAATGGCGGTTTTGCGCTCGACTATGAAACAACAGTCGTCGACTCTCGAGATGTTTCGTTTGAGCTAATGCGTGACAACCAAGTTATATTTCTTGGCAGCACACTGGCTTTTAATGACGTGGTTAATCGTAGAGGTGGTGAAGCAGTATTTTCTTTTGATACGCACGCCGAAATGCTTATTTCACCCATATCGACCGCTGTTGAAGCCCTTAATATTCGTTTTGGTGGCAGCAACTTAGCATCGTTTGAGCAACAAATAGACGGCGACGCCTTGCTCCAGCTGGCAGCGATTAGTTCACTAATTGCCAAAGGAGAATTGAACCCTCAAGGTGAATTGTTGACCGTTTTAAATGACGATGAGCAGTTAGAAACCTTGGCTTTGTCTCTGTTATTAGACACTGAATCTATCAGTGTGGATTCCGAAAACCAAGACGGCGTCGAGGGCTTAATTGCCGTAGGTAGCCGTCTACAAACGGAAATTGATGAACTAAGAAGTCTGATTGCACCATTTAATCGCTTCGAAGTGCAGGGCCAAACAAGCAGTAGCATTAATGCTAACCAGACCAGTTCAAATACTGGAAAACTTGAAGCAAACTCTGAGGTATTGGCTGACTACTACCAATTAAAACCAAGTTATAACGGACGCATTGCCAGCTACAACTTTGTTGGTGCACAGCTTACTTTAATGCAAGATGGAAGCGGTGTTTATTATGGCGAACATGCCAAATCAAGTCTCAATTGGGAAGCGCAAGAAGACAATCTGTTGATAACTCTTGATACACCCATTCCTACTGAATACAACTTGAGCCTAAGTACGCTGAATGTCAGAGGATTAATTGAACCTGACACATACATAGAAGCAAGAAATCGGATTGGCGGTTCTTCTTTTACCAGTTTTATCAATAGCTTCAAACTAACCCGCCTCTTTAATGGTGAGGCGGTAGATATCATCACAACCGATTTTGAAATCAATATCAAAATTAATGAAGACCCTGAATTGCCGCCAGAGGTCTTTACAGACGCTACTGCTCTGGGTGTTGACGACTATCTACGCTCTTCAATTCAAGAGTTAGAATATGTCGAGACCACTGAGCAAATCAATCTACCTTTCACAGCTCAAGAAATTACAGGGGTTTGGGGCTTTGCTATCGCAGGTTCGGCCACGTCTCAGTTTAGTTCTAGCTCACGAGTGGATGAGCTTACTGGCATATTTGCTGATCTTGTCACCTTTGACGCAGATGGCAGCATGCAAAGCGAGTTTCATAGTGTGACCGGAACATGGCAAATAAATGACGACGGCACACTCACTGTAGTGCAAGAAGATGGTTACACACTCACTTACAGACGCATTTCACAAGACGCACAAGCCAACGGGATGTTGATTCGCGCATCTAGCAACAATGATGAGACATTTAGTCAGTTCAGAATGGCAATTAAGCGCACAACGCAGCAGCTCGATCTATCGCTCATTCGCAATCCTGAATATTTGTGGAACGGAAACTGGGGCCTTAGTAACCCCAATAATTACAATGCTGACGGCACTTATAAAACGACTAGTTATTTCGGTTTTCAGTTTTCTGACGACGCGAGTGTTCCTAGTTACTTGCTTGGTTATTTATACATTTTGAGCCCTGAACTAGAGATAGTGGTCAGAAATAGAGCACGACACTTAGTAGAGGGCGAGAATAACACGATAAATATGGAAAGGCGTTCAACCGATGCTTTCGATAGAAACGCAGATTGTGATTCAATCGATACATCATGCACTACTTTTTGGCGTCGGCAATGGACTCCCCTAGGTCAAAGTGAAGACAGATATTACGTGCTAGAACACTTTTATTTCAATCTTGACCTGATAACAAATAGCGAGTCAGATGATCCCTTATATTTTCAACCACGAGGTAGGGTCATTTTTTATGAGAAACTAGACTACCCCGAAGGAGTCGAAGTGTCGCAGTAAGTCTTGTGCTTACTGCAAGACCTTTTACCCACTTGATCTATGGCGGAATTCAGATTCGGTCAAGAAAACACTCTGGTGTATATTCGCAAAAGTAATAGTCAGTATTAGACTAATTTACGCATCAATAGTCACTACTTTGGGGTATGCTTTTAGTTTTAATATTGGGCAATGATATGAGCACAGCATCTCTTCAATCTTTTGTGGCTAACCCGCCAACCTTAATGGGCCCCGGCCCTTCTGATGTGAGTGAGCGAGTGTTAAAAGCTCTGGCGCAGCCCACATTGGGACACCTCGACCCTCGTTTTGTGGGTCTGATGGATCAAACCAAAACGCTTTTGCAGGCGGCGTTTCAAACTAACAATGCTCTAACGATGCCAATTTCTGCGCCAGGTTCGGCCGGTATGGAAGCTTGTTTTGTTAATCTTATAGAGCCAGGTGACAAAGTCATTGTTTGTCAAAACGGCGTGTTTGGCGGCCGTATGCACGAAAATGTTGTGCGAAGCGGCGGCAAAAGCGTGCTTGTTCAAGATCCATGGGGCGAGCAAACCAAACCCGAAAAGCTTAAGAAAGCTTTACAAGAAAACCCTGATACAAAAATTGTTGCTTTTGTGCATGCCGAAACATCGACAGGCGTTGCCAACGATGCCAAAACACTTTGCGCCATTGCTAAAGAGTTTGGCTGTTTAACCATTGTCGATACTGTGACCTCATTAGGTGGCATTGAGCTATTAGTTGACGAATGGCAAATAGATGCAACTTACTCAGGCACACAAAAATGTTTGTCGTGCGTGCCGGGTTTATCGCCGGTATCTTTTAGCGAGTTAGCGCTTGAAAAAATAAAGCATCGCAAGCATCCAGTACAAAGTTGGTTTTTAGATCTTAACCTTATTTTAGGTTATTGGGGGCAAGGTAAAGCGCGCGCTTATCATCATACTGCTCCCGTTAACAGCGTGTATGCGTTTCATGAGAGCTTAGTCGCCTTATTTGACGCCGATACTGCCAATGCTCAAAGTGCAAATGTAAGCAGGCAGTCATTAGACGCAGGTTTGCGCGCTAGCTGGCAAAAACACTCCGACGTGCATGCATATTTGCGCGATAGCCTACAAGATATAGGCGTAAGCTTTGCTGTCGATAAAGCTTACCGTTTGCCACAGCTCAACCTAGTCAAAATACCCGATGGTGTTGATGACGCTGCCGCACGTAAACGCTTATTAAACGAATTTGACCTTGAAATAGGCGCAGGCCTTGGCGAATTCACAGGCAAAATGTGGCGAATTGGCTTAATGGGCCATAGCTGTACCCGCGCTAATGTCGATAAATGCGTCAGCGCCATCGCTACAGTAATCAGCGCCTAATTTCACTAGCATATTATTCCATACCGTAAGCCTTTATCATTGAGTATGGATATCTATCAGCTAATGCACTGAGTTCATTGAGGCTCTGTATTTCATCATTATTTAAAGTGACTTCTGTAGCCCCTAAATTGTCTTTACACTGGTCTAAAGTTCTAGGTCCTATGACTACCGACGATACAGTGTCTTGACACAGGAGCCAGGCAAGTGCTACCTGCGAAATACTCGCATTTTTAGATAATGCAATATCATTTAAAAGCTCAATAATTTTCCAGTTTTTAGCGGTATCTCTTCTGTGCCATGCCTCTTCAACAGTTTGATCGGCGTTGGCAATTCGCCCTTCTTTAGGTGCTTCATTTTGTTTGTATTTACCGGTTAAAAAACCGCCGCCCAGTGGGCCCCATGCTACAAGGTTTAAACCTTCACTTTTAAACAAACTGAAAAATTCATTGTCGATATCTCGATTGACTAGGCTGTATTGGTATTGTCCTGCTATAAAGCGAGAATAGTCTTTGTGATCAGCAATAGAAAGTGACTTCATAAGTTGCCAAGCTCTAAAGTTACTGACGCCAACGTAAAGCACTTTCCCCTCTTTTACCAAATCTTCATACGCCCTAAGTGATTCTTCAATAGGCGTGTGTGGGTCCCAGCCATGCATATAGTATAAATCCAGATAATCCGTCTTCAGATTTTGTAAAGACTGCTCTGCTTGCTGTTTAATAACTTTGCGACTCAATCCGGCAGCAAAATTTTGCTTTACCGAAGTCGCAAATCTAGCTTTAGATGCAAGTGTAAAACGTTCTCGCCCAATTTCATTTGTTACGCGGCCTATTATTTTTTCTGACTCGCCGTTTGCGTAAGCATTTGCTGTGTCTATATGGTTACCTCCCGCATCCAAAAAAGCATTTATGATATTTTTTGCATCGGTTTCACTTGTCGAGCGTAGCGACTCTTCACCAAAAAGCATGCTACCTAGGCTTAATTCACTTACATAAAAACCACTATTACCTAATCGATTGTTTTTCATATTACCTCCTCTTGTAGTGCTAACAGTCTAGATTGTTGTAATAAGTTAATAAATGTCGTATTTTGTAAATTATATTTACTTGTGAGTAATAATAATGTTTGATGGTATTCGAGAGTTTGTATCAGTGTCGACCTTAGGTAGTTTTTCGGCGGCGGCAAACGAGTTAAAAGTTTCTACAGCGCATGTTAGTCGGCAAATAAAAGCCTTGGAAAGTCGGCTTGGTATAAAACTATTTTTGCGCAGTACAAGGTCGGTTGAAATTACTGAACAAGGGCAGCGTTACTATCAACAATGCCTTAAAGTCATTGATGCAATGCAAGAAGCAAATGACGAAGCCAAACAAGAACATGTCAATATGAGCGGCGCGATTAAGATTGCAGCGGGTGGAGATTATAGTGAGTTAGTGATTGGCCCTATTATTTCAAAATTCGCTAAACGTCATCCGGCTGTAAAAATTGAGATTAACTTTAGCGATAAAAACCAAAATTTAGTTGAAAACAACTACGACTTTGCCATTCGTTATGGCGAACTTATTGACTCCAGTAACATTGCAAAAAAGATATCGGTTCGCCAATTACGATTTGCTGCAAGTCAGTCTTATTTAGATGAAAAAGGCGTACCAAGCCATCCGAAAGAGTTAAGAAATCATCGCTGTATAGTGAGCGGAAACAGGCAGTGGCGGTATTTAGAAAACGAAAAAACTCGCACTACAACTGTAGATCCTATCTGGAAGAGTAACAGCGCGAAATTAATCATAAAGCATGCAATAGACGGCAATGGCATTTGCTATTTGCCAAGCGATACCATTAAACACTACGACACCGAGTCAAACTTAACGAGCGTACTATCCGATTTTGCCTATAAAAATATGCCGACCTATCTAGTTTACCCAAATAGAGATTACGTGCCCAAACGCGTTGGACTTTTGATGGATTTTATTATCCAAGCAACGTCAGCACTCGCTAAAGACGTTTGAAGTAATTAAACAATTCCTTATTTGAGGCTCATAAAGTCACCATTTAGCATTGTTTGGTGCTCGGGTGATTGAGTCTATAAACCTTTCGAGGATGTATTGCGACAAATAATTAATATGTTTACTGACTATTGTAGGAATTATTAATGAAGTACATCCTATTGACTTCCCTTTTGTTTTTTTCTTTTTTTGGTTTTGCAAACACTTTGTTATTTGAAGAGCTCACTTTTAAAAGCCATGATACAAAACTGTCTGGTACGTTAGTGCATCCCAGAGAAACACAAGCAAAGGCGGCGGTTATATTTGTGCATGGCTCAGGCAAGCAAACACGTTACTTGGCCCTAGCCGAGCGTTTTGCCCAACAAGGCATAGCTGCTTTAGTGTATGACAAACGCGGGGTGGGCGAATCAGCGGGCGACTTTGAAGGTAAAAACCCTGTGAGTGAGCGCAATTTGTCTTTGCTTGCCGATGACGCCGCAGCTGCATTCAATGTCATTGCACAACATCCAAAGTTACAAAATATTCCTATTGGAATGACGGGTTTAAGCCAAGCGGGTTGGATAGTTCCGCTTGCCGCCTTGCGCACCCCAGCTGCAGATTTCTTGGTGCTTTGGAGTGGGCCTGTTACTAAAGTTAGTGAAGAGGATATTTTAAGTAAATACACCAAAGACAAAGACAGTGATGAAGTCCCTAGCTTTGCTGAAGCACTTGCCGCTCGCAAAACCCCTTATATCTGGCCCGCTTTTTTGGGTAAAGACACAGACCCAAACGAAAGCCTAGAAAAGCTCGACATACCCGGCCTGTGGATATTTGGTGGGCAAGACGGAAGTATTCCCGTCGATTTGTCGATGGCTAACCTCAAGCGATTGAAAAAACAAAACATTAATTTTGAATATGTCTTGTTTTCTAATGCTGGGCATATGAATATCAAAGTAAGCCTGCCATTGGTAACGCAATGGATACTATCGCAGCAACTCTGATAAATAAGGCTAGTTCAAGTCCTAATTAGTGCCTGACTAATCCATAAACCCCTGCTGCCACGCCATGATGGCGGCTTGGGTTCGGTCTCGCAGTTGTAGCTTGCCAAGAATACTGCTCACGTGGCTACGCACTGTTTTAATACTAATAAATGCTTGCTCGCTTATTTCTGCATTACTCAAGCCTTGTGCAACTAGTTTTAGAATATCCTGCTCACGTTCGGTTAAGGCAACCAACGGGTTTTGTTGAGCGTTACTGTGTTGTTTGAGCAAGCGCTTTGCCACAATAGGCGAGAGCACGGCTTGCTGATTCGCTGCTTTTTTAATGGCGTCGAGCAATTCTAGCGGGTCTATATCTTTAACTAGATAAGACAAAGCGCCCGCAGCAAATGCTGGGAAAATACAGTCATCTGCATGGTATGACGTGAGGATAATAATTTCGCATTGTGGTGTGTGTTGTTTGATGCTTTCGGTTGCTTCAATACCGCTGTGGTTATGCTCTAGCTGCAAATCCATTAGTACTACGTCGGGTTGATGTTGCTTTACTAACTCAACAGCAGCTTTACCAGATTCAGCTTCTGCAACAATCTCGATGCAATCTTGGGTGTTTAAAAAACTGGTAATGCCTTGTCTGACTAAGGGGTGGTCGTCAACCGTCATCACTCTAATTACTTTCATGATGCATCCTTGGTAAGGGGCTGAACAGGCAACTCTATTTTTAGCATAAAACCTGAATTGTCATTAGGCTTAATTAGCAATACTCCACCGCTATGCACAACGCTCGATTTCAGCAGATCCAAGCCTTGCCCGAGTTCAACATTAGCTGCGTTACTCCCATTGTCTTGCACGTTTAAATGCAAGGTTTGTTCAGCCATCCATAGGTCGATGTTAACCGTCGATGCATCACTATGTTTGTGGATGTTTTGCAAAGCTTCTACTAATGCTCGAGTGCAGGTGTTTTTTAGTGATTGTGAGACTTCAATATTTTCATCGATATTTGTGTTGACCGTAAGCGTATTCTGGTTTTGCCAATCACTGACAATAGTCAGTAGGTCGGCTGCCAATGAAGTGTTTGATACTGGCTGATGCAAAGTGGATATCAACTTGTTAATTTGCTCAAACGCCGCTTTATTTTGCCCCGCGACTTGATTTAGTAAGCCTTTCGCTTGCTCAGCATCCGTATCAAACAATTGCTTACACGTTGCCAGTGTTAGGTTGTTCGCAAATAGCTGCTGTTTAACAGTATCGTGCAGCTCGGCTGCTAACATGTTGCGTTGCTGCAATGTTTGAAGTTGTCGCTGGCTTTCGATGGTTTGTGCTAGCTGCGCAGCCATCATATTCAGCCGAGCAAAGCTTAAGCCCAATTCGTCTTTGCTGGTCATTTCAATTTTATGGTGTAGCTCACCTCGTGACCAAAAAGCGATAGTGTCGTAGAGGTGTTCAAGGCGCGATTTTAGCTGCCGACTAGCAAGCAAGATAATACAAAAACCACATGGCAAAACGAATATCAATGGCAGCAATGCGTGCCCCAACACATCGGGGAACATGGCTCTACCGAGCGCGGTAACGGTATCGTTTTTGAATTGCCCGTCAGGCCAGCTAAGGTCAAAAATAACGGCCGCAACGGTTTCGCTTTTAGTATTTTGAATGGAGCGAATATAAAGGTGTTTATCATCATATCGCTCTAAACCAGAATTGAAACGACCCAGCAAACGGTCGCTCAGGTCATCTCGTGAGCGAATAGGAATTTGCGACCCTAAGTCACCTTGCTCAAATTGAAAACTGCCTATTTGCGCAAGTAACATAGAGTCAGGGGTAACAAGCGCAAGGCCATTAAGCGTCATAGAATATTCTTGATTGTCGTGCTCAAACGGCCATTTGCCGAGCGTAATCTCTTGCAATAATTGTTGCTGCAAGTCCTTTGTATTTGTCGGCGTCGTAATAATACTTTCTAGTGTTGGGCTAATCTGACTAAACCATGTCATTAGCTCTAGCTGGGGCTGTTTTTTTCCATCTAAAAATAGCAGCTGCCCTACAAAAAAAATGAGCGATATGAGATAGGTTACTGCGGCTAATGCTGCGGTAAGCTTAAACGTTAAGGATTGATAAAATTTGACTAACTTCATGTTGCTTACTTTATTACATATTAGGTATTGCATCTTAGAGCAAGTCTACCTTATCCACTTCATTTATCTATGGGTCTGCAGACCTAGATTGATTCAATCTGTGTACCGATGTATTTGCTTGTATATTCTTATGTAATAAGCCAATCGAATAGGGCCATAACGAGAATTACGATGAATATCGTTGAATTTAATAGAGTAATTAAATCGTTCAAGCAACGAATTATATTAGACGAGGTGTCATTTAGTGTACCTCAAGGCAGTGTATTTGGCTTTTTAGGCAATAATGGTGCAGGTAAATCCACAACAGTGCGGTTAATGCTCGGTTTGCTTAAACCCAGTCATGGCGATATCAAGCTATTTAACTTACCTGCCCATGAGGTATTGCCTCAAGCATTAAATAGGGTGGGGTGTATTGTCGACACGCCTGCTTTATATCAGCATCTAACAGCAGCCGACTATTTGTCGGTTCCCCAAAGGCTGAAAAACTTACCCACAAGCGAAATAGATCGCGTGTTAGCTATTGTTGAAATGTCTGCAAATAAAAACAAAATCATCGACCAATTTTCATTAGGTATGAAACAACGCCTCGCCATAGCCAACGCCTTACTAGGAGAGCCTGAGCTCTTAGTGTTAGATGAACCCACCAACGGTTTAGATCCGCAAGGTATGTCAGATACTCGCGAACTACTTAAAAATTTGCCTCAAAAAACAGGATGTACCGTTTTTGTATCAAGCCATTTACTAAACGAGGTAGAGCGAATGGTAAGTCACGTTGCAATTATTAATAAAGGAAAGATTATTTTGCAAGACAGCCTTCAAAATTTGATGACCTTAGAAGGGCAGTTAAGCATCTCTTGCTCAAAACCCGCAATGGCAAGAAGCGCACTATTGGGCGCTAATTTTCAGTGCACGACTATTAACAACAATGAGCTTTTAATTAAAGGCATAACTCAAGCGCAATGCCCGCAGGTTCATCATTTGCTATCAAAACATGATGTTGATTTTTGGCAATCGCGTTTTGACCAAACAACCTTAGAAGAAACTTTTATGAAGGCCTGCAATACACAGCAAACAATACAGGAGCTTAGCGCATGATGGGTCAATTGATTACCTTATTCGCAGTCGAATGTACCAAGCTAAAACGCTCTCAAGCACTGCTTATGACCTTACTTTGTCCGTTAAGTATAGTCGGTTTGCAATTTTTAGTTGTCGTTAACAATGGTGGTAAAATGGTGTCAGAAAAAGGCTGGGAAAGTTATTGGTTAGGCACAATTTCTCTGTGGTATATGTTGATGCTGCCGCTTTACATAGCACTCATCACAAGTTTGATTAATGCGATAGAACATAAGCATAATGGCTGGCGATTAATGGCGACAATGCCCATAAAACAATGGCAGCTATTTATCGTCAAAGCGCTTGTTGCTTGGTTATTTGTAATGCTTGCCAGTATGCTGATGTACGTATTAACAAGTGCCAGTATTGTTCTGATGACGTTGATTGGCTATCAAGCAGAGGCCTCATTCGCATCGCCATTTTTATCTCACCTGAGTAAAGTGATGATCGCGGTTTTACCTATTATTATGATTGGCCATTTAATAAGTTGGCGTGTTAAGAATATTATTTTGCCCTTAGCCGTAGGCGTAATAATGACCATTGTGGCGACAACGGTTGTTAGCTCAAAGTACTGGCTTTACGATCCATGGACATATCATCTGGTAGCAACTTTGGTCACTCAGGAAGGTGCAACTACAAAAGCACTCGTTTTGGGTGGAACATTCGGCGCAATAATATTAACCATTGGCGCATGGCTTCTAGGTAAAAGAGAAGTGCATGATTAAAGGGTTATACTGAGTTCACACCAAGCTCATACTGAGACCACACCAATATCATAAGAAGCGCAGTTTAATACCCATGCTGATTCTTTGTAGGTGTCGGTCGTAGTCAATTAACGAGTCACCATAGCCGTTAAAATATTGGATCATGAAGTCGTAGCGTTCGTTAATTGGGTAGCTGAGGTTTAACTCTATGCCGCTTCGATTATCGCTAAAAGACAAGTTGTTACGAATTCGGGCAATTAAGTCGGCTTTTCCAATTTTGTAAACAAAGCCAAGTTCGACTCTGCCATAAAAATCGAGGATATCGGGGTTATCGTCGCCGGTTGGGTCGAGCGGGTCGGTTTTTTCATCTTCAGGAATGCGGTACCACGTTTTTAAGTAGTATGCCGCATCTTCACTGCTAAACGCAGCCGTTGCTATGATGCGATTCCAACTACGAGATTTAAATTGATCTTGGCCATTCGACATATGGTTAATGCCGATTTGTGCGCCATTAAAACGAATACCAAATATATCCCAATTGGGGGCCCATTGATAAAAGACCTCGGGCTCGTAATTAGTTTCACGGAAGGGTTTTGAGGCCTCGGAGTTATAAATTTGCCAAAACGATGTTGTCGTAAAACCGAAAAACACGCCGTGGTTTTTTTCTTCTTCTAAATAAAGCGGCAACTGCACGCTTATTTGAAATTTGGCTTCGAACCTATCAACGTTTGCATCATTAAGGCCGTCTACGGTAATTGGATTAGCGTCGCTGTTATAACTCACCGGAAGTAAATAGTTAATGCGATGTTGCGTAATCGCAAAAGGATTCCGATTCGCTTGTGAGTCGGCTCTGGCCTTTTCATCTAGTAATGACTTAGATGTTGGATTGGTATCAATATTCTCATCAACCGCTTGCTCGAATTTTTCTTCTAGGTTCTCGAGCATACTTTCTTCTGTAGGCTTGGTTTGTTGAGTGTTCGATTGTTGTTGAACAGGTGTTTGCGTGTTAGATATGTGCTCGCTAGCAAGCGCAGCATTGCCGCCTGCAATACTACCAAGTGTGAGTAATATGAGCGATTTATTGAAGCGAGATAACATGCAAGTTCCTTTTAAAAATGTCAAAGTGATGAAAACGTACCGCGTAGACAGCAATAAGCTTAATAATTGAATTATATGCGTTTATGCAAGCAATAAACAGCATGAAGTGATGATAACTATCATGCTGCTTTTGATGGAACGAAAGTTGTGAGTGTATTATCGATGCTATGTGTTATAGGTGCTGCAATAGCGCAGCCATGACTTGTGCTGCATTCTTTTCGGCATTTTTAGCAAACTCAGAAAAGTCATTTTCACCCTCTTGGCCACCTGCTAAATCACTTAACGCTCTAATAATAACGAAAGGCACATTATTAGACCAACAAACATGCGCCACAGCGGTGCTTTCCATATCAAGTGAATCGGCCTGCCATGTTTTATAAACAAACTTGCGATATTCCGCATTATCCATAAATACTGGGCCTGCTACGCCAGTTCCGCCAATTTTAACAATGGCAGGTTTGCCTTGAGCATTTAGCAACGCTTTGGGGCTGCCTTGACGGAGGCCTTCAATTGCTTTTTCTACTACGCGCAACAAATCTGCATCGGCGTCAAAGCTGCGTTTAGCAATCACGTTTGTCATACCGGCACGAGTGGCACTTACATTGCGAGGGTGATGCATCCCAAAGTTACCGTCGACTAAACGGCTAATGCTATGTTTGGGCATAATATATTGGTCGGAGCCAGGTGAGGTTTCGTTTAAATAAGCGCTTTCAGCGTGATACACCCACTGTTTAGGAATAGCTATATCGCCTTTTTCAAGCTCGGGGTTTATACCGCCTGCAACACCAGAAAATAAAAGTGTGTCAACTTCAAAATTACTCAAGGCAAGCTGAGTGGTCATTGCTGCATTTACTGTGCTTACATTCGTTTTGAATATCAGTAATTTTTTGTCATAGGCAGTAGCCAAAGTAAAGCTGACACCGTTAATGACTTTGACTTCTTCGATTTGTTCGTTGGGAATAAAGTTAAGAATAGCATCTAACTCGCCTTGATACGCCGCTACAAGCGCAATTCGTTCAGCGACGCTAAAGCATGAGAACAGCACAAGAGCTAACAACAGCGTGTATTTTTGAATAAATCTCTTCATTGTGTTTTAGTGATTATCGATATGACTACATAGGCACTAATATAGCAGGCATTTGCATGCAAATAAGAAATTAATGAATATTTTATTATCGTTTTTAAGCTATTGCGCTTTAAAAAAACCTAACGACCGACAAATCACCAAAAGAAGTATTAATATGACGCCCTTTTTGGTCCCAGGCGCGCAGAAGCACAAGCGTCTTCTTGTCAATTGATGTCCACGAAAACCCCGCCCCTAAAGCTTTCGATTTTTCATCACCCGATTCTTTAAAACCGATATCAGCATTTTTATTTGAGATATACCCGGCACCCAACTTGTATTCCACAAAAAAATGAATGTTTCGCGGGAAACTAAGAGACAACATAGGGCCTACAGTTGCGTTAATCGAATCTGAGTCGAGCCGAGTAATCGCTGGCAGGTCTTCACTTATAAATTGTGGCTGAAATACAATTGAGTCTGCACTCGTTAAAGATACGCGCTTTAATGACCAATCAGCAACAACACTCACGGACCAATCAAATTGACTACTGAGTTTAGGACGATTAAGAAAAAAATGTTCAAACAAAGAGTCTTTATTATCAAACGTATAAAGGTTATGTAAACCAAATAACTCAGTTTTTGTAGATTTTGTTTCTATCAAAAATTGATTTTCTAGGCCATCCCCTGATAGATTTTCAGCTTGTGTATCTAAGCCTTTTAAGGTCTGATAATTCAGTGTGATCTTTGAGTGTTTCCATTTTCGATATGAAAACAAAAAGTTTTGGGTTTTTGTTTCCGTTTCATCTTCAAAAACATCTACAGCATAACCAATTTCTATGCCGTTTATATCAGCAAATATCCCCAATCTTTCGTTATTCTGCGGTACTAAATTAAATACGGATTTAGCATCGGGTATAGCGGGGTTTGTATAAATAAGTGAATGGCTTGTGTTGGGTTTTGAAACAGTCACTCGTATAGAGGTAAGGTCAAAATCAACGGCAAACGCCGCCGAACTTATACAAAACAATATAAAAACGGGTAATATTTTAACCAAGCTTGAATTTTGCATTTTAGAATCAGCCCAGTGCTAGTGAAGCCGCTATCAGATTTTTAATACCCAAAAGGTTAGAGGCTATTTTCGAAGGTGTCATCACAAAAACGTCACAAATTAATGTTTATTGTAAAATCTACTCTCTATTTTTGCCTGCCATCAGAATAAAATTGATACTGAGTGTTTCCATTTTTCTGGATTCACGGTTTTGTTATCCAGGACTCAAATCAACTCAAGTGTGAATTCATCTGGTGGTGTTACAACTACCTCTATCAGAAGCAGTCATTCACTTATCGTTGTTAATGCGGGCGACGATAGTATTACGACAGAACGCCAGATTCCCCAAAAAATGCTAAAACCGTTGTTGAAGATACTCAATAATCATAGACGAATCATAAAGCCATTCGGTTTTTTCTGGCGTTTCAATGCGTAAACAAGGCGTTTGAATTTTGCCGCCACCCTGCAAAAGTTCTTGGCGATGCGGTGAGCCATGCGAGACGCTTTTTTTAGCAATCGGAAGGTTCATTTTATGCATTGCCCTGCGCGTTTTAATACAAAATGGGCAAGCAAAAAATTGGTATAAATTTAGAGTTTCAAGTTCCTTTTCGATTCTTTCCTGATGTTCTGGTGTGCGCTTTAATTTGCGGCCTCTTGTGATGAGATCAAAAAACGCGATTATGCCACCTAAAATATTTCTTACTGTATTTATTAATAATTTCATTTTGACTACTAAAAACCTATTATCTTAACACTCGTCTACGTTGATGGTTAGCACCCGTAGTACCAATCGCAATGATAGCAGGTTTTCAGCGTAACTTGATATTTGAGCAAAGTGGAAAATGTTTATTGATAAGGTCAACCAAATAAAGAATCTTTGCATTAGAAAGTTGGCGATAATCGAAATATGGACAGATAACTGTTCGTAGCTCAAAATTTACAGCAAATTCTTCGGTTAACCAATGGAGCTTTCCTTGCGCTTTCAAAGGCTTCTGTTCAAATAGACTTTTGCCGTATGTTCTTCCCATTATTATTTTCAGGCTGTTTGAACTAGGCTTGCTTGGTGGTGAAAAGATTAATACGGTGCGACTGTCTTTTTGTAAGAGCTTGTGGTCGCGATAATCTTGCCAATTTTTGTAGTCATTTGGGTTTAACAGTTCAAGACTAGATAAACCAAAAATAAGCTTTGCATAAACATTGAATACTTTACGCCATCCATTTCCACAAGCTTTTGAGCAAGCCTCAATATCACCATTTACCAAGGTTATAGGTGTGCTCTCGTTTTCGCTATCAAAGTTGGTGAACGTAAAATTTGGACGATTAGCTATATAAACCTCAAAAATAGCGTCTGGGTCGCCTATACCAATTATAGGTGTGGGCAATTCAGCAATTTCATTCATGTGTTTTTATTAGTGCGATAGTATTGGTATGATAGTTTACGATAACTCAAATAATAATAAATGGACAAATTTCAATGTCAGACTCTGCTTTATCTAAAGCTTCTTTAAGTCATGTAGATGAACATGGCAAAGCCGACATGGTTGACGTAAGTAATAAACAAATTACTCAGCGCAGCGCTGTCGCAGAAGGTTTTATATCAGTTAGCGCAGATGTGATGCAGCAAATACGAGATAACAATATCGCTAAAGGCGACGTTTTTAGTGTGGCTCGCATTGCGGGCATTCAAGCTTGTAAAAACTGCGCGAATCTTATCCCTTTGTGTCACCCTTTATTGCTCACAAAAATAAAAATCGAGTTTGAGATGGATGAAGCTAATCAACAAATTCGGATTGAATGTTTGTGCAAGCTCGCCGGTAACACAGGCGTTGAAATGGAAGCACTAACTGGGGTCTCGGTGGCAGCACTTACGCTTTTTGATATGTGTAAGGCGGTTGACCCAAGCATGACCATTCATTCTATTCGTGTACTTGAAAAAGTAGGCGGAAAGTCAGGGCATTGGCAGAGGTAAATGATGTTAACTATTAAGTTTTTTGCAAGCCTGCGAGAACGTTTATCGGTAAATGAGATAACGGTCGACTTTGCTGCCAATATGCAGGTAATAAATCTCGTAGAACACCTTGTCGCGCAAGACAACAAGTTTATGTTGCTCCAAGAGCAGGAAGTGCTCGTGGCTGTTAATCAAACGCTAAGGGGTAAAAACCATGAGCTTGTTGATAATGACGAAGTCGCCTTTTTTCCTCCGGTAACAGGAGGATGAATGTGGTAAGTGTGCAAACTGAAGACTTTGATATTGGCCAAGAATACGCGCGTTTACGCAAGAGTGCAGACAGTGACGGTGCAATCGTTACTTTTACGGGCTTAGTTCGCGACTTTAACCAAAGTGGAAGCGTATCGGCTTTATTTATTGAGCATTACCCAGGTATGACCGAAAACGCGCTGTCTGCTATTTGTGACAAAGCGCGAACGCGCTGGGAACTTGGGCAAATACGTATTATTCATCGTGTCGGTCACATCAAAGCCGACGAACAAATTGTGTTTGTTGCTGTAAGCTCTAAGCATCGTAAAAACGCATTTGAGGCAAGCGAGTTTATAATGGACTACCTTAAAAAAGACGCCCCGTTTTGGAAAAAAGAAGCAACAGACCAAGGCATGCAGTGGGTTGAGCAAAAAGCGACAGATTTAAAGGCGGCCGAACGCTGGTCGTAGTCGTGGGTATTTGAATTCTGCTGATTAGGCTAGTTTCGAAAAACAAAAAACGATAACCAATACAAGGCTAATTTATGCCAAGCGCATGTGCACTTCACATTTTAGTAAAAACAGAAAAGCAAGCAAAAGAGTTGCTGATTCAGCTCAACAAAGGGAAAGACTTCGCTACCCTAGCTAAACGTTTTTCTGAATGTCCGTCGGGTAAAAAAGGCGGAGACTTAGGCGAGTTTAAACGCGGTCAAATGGTTAAAGCATTTGACGACGTGGTGTTTAAAAAAGAAGTACTCAAGGTGCACGGCCCGGTAAAGACGCGTTTCGGTTACCACCTTATTAAAACGCTTTATCGCAATGGCTAATACCGAACACAGCGCTTTGCATGAAATTGCAAAACCCTTTATACCCCGCGATACAGACTACACGTTTACTGCTGTGCAGACCTTATGGAGCGGTTACGGCGAAATCACACGTTGCCAATTATCAAAAGATAAATCCGCATTAAAGCAATCTTATGAGGCAAAGTACGACGATAGCTTTATCATTAAAACGATTTCCTTAGCAGCTTTAATGCAAAGCGCAAAACCCAAACACCCTAGAGCGTGGCAGTCTGATTTTGCTCATCAACGTAAGTTGTCTTCGTACCGCAACGAATGTCATTTTTATGCGCACTATTGGCAGCAAACAAATGCTCAATGTGCAGTTCCAAGGCCAATGTTAGCGAGCTATAGTGATGCGCAAATTAGCATTGTTATGGAAGACCTAGACGCCAAAGGTTTACACTTGAGGCATATGCAAGCCAGTATTGAAATAGCCAAGACTTGTATAACTTGGCTGGCAAACTTTCATGCGCAGTATATGCAACAGCCACTTGAACAACTGTGGCCAATAGGCACCTACTGGCATTTGGCAACGAGGCCACAAGAGCATGAAGTTATGGTAGCATCGCCGCTTAAAGAGGCTGCCAGAGCGATTGACGATAAACTCAATCAGGCGCAATTTAAAACACTCCTACACGGCGATGCAAAAATTGCCAATTTTTGCTTTTCAAAAGACTCAAAGCAAACCGCTGCTGTCGATTTTCAATACACAGGCAAAGGGGTAGGTGTAAAAGATTTGATTTACTTTTTAGGTTCGTGTTTAAACGAGCACGACCTATCAAAGCATGCAGAGACTTTAACCGACTATTATTTTTCAAGCTTGAAAAATGGCCTAATTGTGCAATCAAAAGAAGCGTTGTTAAGCCGCATTCAAACAACAGAACTCAATAAAATTGAACAAGAGTGGCGAAGCCTCATACCTTTTGCATGGGCAGATTTTGATCGTTTTTTAGCAGGATGGGCGCCTGAACATAAAAAACGTCATGCCTATTCTCACCAACAAACCGCTCTTGCTTTGCTGCAGCTTTAAACCGTATGCTTAAAACTAGTCCCGTTCTGTTAAATAATGAGCAATAGCCAAACGCAGGGTTTCGCGTTTAATGGGTTTAGTTAAGTATTCGTTCATCCCGCTTTGCTCAGCGGTTTGATAGTCTTGTTTCATTGCATTTGCCGACAAGCCAATAATGGGAATATCGGTGTGCCCAAGCTCTCTAATTGCTTTGGTGGCTTTATTGCCATCCATTATCGGCATTTGAATATCCATCAAAATCAAGTCGTAATAAGGAGAATTTTCGACTTTGGTGAGGGCCTGTTGACCGTCTTCAGCAATATCGAACGTTATACCAAAAGAATGTAACATTTCACCCGCGACCATTTGATTAATACTATTGTCTTCAACTAACAGTACATGACCTTGATACAAAGCAGTATTAATATTACCCACTTTGCCGCCGAGTTCATCGGTGAGAATGTCGTTTGATTTAGCCGCAAAAAATGTCTCTTCACCATAAAGCTTATTCGCAAATACGAAAAACTCGGTGGGCGAGAACGGATGCGATATGATTGGGCACTGCCACTGACTTTCTAAAACCGACTTCAATTGTTCAGGTTGGGTGTTGGTTATGCAGGCAAAGCGAATGTTCTTTTCCTGAAATTGAAGAATCTGATCGTGCAGCACTCGGGCTTGTTTACCGTGTTCTATGTCTAATAAAATAATATGTTCGGTGAGTGAATGTAAATCAGCTTTTAAATAGGGAGCTAGGATGTTTTGCATGTCGTTAATAGGAAAAATGCTTAGCTCGTTAGAGATACGCTCTAAATACTCTGGCGCCACAAGGCTTTTTTCGTGTTGAGTAAAATAGAGAATATTACGCGAGAAGGCGTTGTCATCTTCAAGCAAAGCGTGTGATTTTGCCTCATAGGCAAGTTTAATACGGCAAGTAAATTCGCTGCCTTTACCGACTATTGATGTTGCCGAAATATCGCCACCCATCAAGTCTACTAACTGAGACACAATAGTGAGCCCCAAACCAGTCCCTCCAAATTCTCGGCTGGTTGAGCCGTCGGCCTGGTTAAACGGTAAGAATATGGTTTCTAGTTGTTTTGAGCTAATGCCAACGCCTGTGTCGGCAACGGTAAGCTTGAGGTAGAAGTAGTCAGCTTTTGTATCAGTCTCTATATCAGCGCCATAGTTTTCGATATCAAAGCGAATATTAACCCCACCTGAGCGCGTAAATTTAATCGCATTGTTAACTAAGTTCAGGATGACTTGTGAGATGCGCAGCGGGTCGCCTATGGCGTTAGTTGGCAAATTAGGGTTAACGTATAGTTGTAGGTTTAAATTCTTTTCGGATGCGCGCAAGCTTGCGACCGCAAGCAAACTGTCTATTAAAGAAGCAAACGAAAAGTAACTTTCTTCTATTTCAAGTTTACCGGCTTCAATCTTTGAAAAGTCTAGAATATCGTTGATTACATTTAAAAGCAGTTGGCTAGAGCTTGAAATGTTGGTCAGATTGCTCCTTACTTGAGTGCTAAGTTGTTCTCGTAACGACAGTTCAACAAAGCCAAAAATAGCATTCATTGGCGTTCTGATTTCGTGGCTCATGTTGGCTAAAAATATGCTCTTAGATGCGTTGGCTTTATCAGCAATTATTTTGGCTTCTTTAAGCTCGGCATTTAGTTTCGTTTGTTCTTCATTGAGCGTTTGAGATTGTGCCAATAAGCTTGAGGTTTGAGTGTTTTTATCACTAAAAACTTTTGCTGCCCGTGCTAGTTTGCCTATTTCATCTTTGCGCTGCTCGCCGGGGATATTATCGATACTCTTGCCACTACTTAGAGACTCAAATACTGCTGTCACTTTAGTCATGGGATAAATGAGTCTGAAATAAATAAATAAGCCCACTAAAACTGTCGCAAGGATGCTGACTAGCGAATAGATATTGGCCTTTTGTTGATCATTGGCAATGGTATCAGCGATAGTCTGATTTTTTAAAATGGCATATTCAGAGCTCACATCGGCGAGCTCTTGAGTTAAATACAAAAACTCATTGGCTGAGCCGGCCATTACCACATTAACTAAAAATAAATAACCTTGCGTGCTGACACTTAAGCTCGAAAATTCGGATTTTGTTGTGTCTAAAAGTGCTTGTAATTGTTGATTTTGATTGGTACCGAGCTTGCTTTTTTGTATTAAGGATTGTGCGGAGTTAATACGTTCTTCAAATTCCAATACAAGCTTTTCTGCAGGAGCTAGTCGATACTGAAATGCCAAGTTTTCGGCAGATGACAGTTGCAGAAGTATCTGTCGGTAAAGTGTAGGGGCGCTACTTTGAAGTTCGGCCAAATCAGTATTGCTGTTGAGTAGTTGGTTGATGGTATCAATCACACCTTTTTCAAAATGCTGATTAGTTGCCACTCGCCCCTCAATAACACCAGCGAAGTTTTCGTCATAGTCGCTTAAATGAGAGAGCATCGCGTTGATGGTAGCGATAATTTCAGGTGTTTTTTGCTCGTCGGGCAGGACCTCTTGCAACAAAGTCAAGTTAGCATCAACAGATTGCTTAATGACTTTGAATCGATTAGTTGCTGAGCTGCTGCCGGTATCAATATACACTAGAACGTTACGCTGTAAGTCGAGCACGTCGCGCTCGAGCTCTTTGACTATTTGTGCTTCTTTGCTTGCCAACTGTGAGTCGACAAAAGCCTCGGCAAGCGTTTGTTGGTTAAGCTGCGTGATCAATAGCTGAGTAGCCATCAAAGACACAAAGATAAACAAGAAAACAATAATTTGTGATTTTATCGAAAACTTAAGCACTTAAAAACTCATACCACTTTTGTAAACTATATTCGTAGGTCGGCATCACCGTATTCCAAACAGCAACGTTTTCAAAGCGTTTTTCATAACTGCCGCCGGTGCGAATATCCCCTTTTTTGACAGATATTTTGCCATCGGTTCCGCTTAAATCGGTAAGTGCGGGTTTGCCTTCGTACCAATATTCATATTCTCCTGGCGATAGAAACTGTTTTGAACGCTGCGGGTTAGAAATGTAATAACCTTGACGCGCAATAAATGCGCCAGCCCAACCCGAAAGCCACCAGTTCATGTAGTCGTAGGCGACATCTTTATTACGCGTAGTGACTTTTGAAGACATACACATAACACCATGCCAGCCTCGGTAACCTTCTTTGGGTGCAGCAAAGGTAACCGGTACATTTTGCCCATTAAGGCTTGAAACCGCAGGAGAAAACATACTTTCGATCACAACCCTTTTTGAGCGCATAAACCGAACTGACTCAGGCACAGATGTCCAAAAACCGCTAAAGTGTCCGCGTTGTTTGTATTCAATTAGGATAGTAAAGAGCTGGTCAAGCTCCATTTTGGTCATCGCGCCAATATCTGCAAACTTCACTAAACCGCGAGCTTGAGCAGCCAGCGCTAAGTCAAACAAACCTATGGTGGGCGCATTTACAATCGCGACTTTGCCTTCATGAGCAGGGTCGAGCAACCAACCCCAACTTTCCGTAACGTAGGGTTCGCCTTTAGGAATGACAGAGGTGTTGTAACCAAAGCTATCGACATTATGAACGTAGGGTAAAAAGCTAACTTTGCCGCTTTCAGCACTCCCTAAGTTATTGTCTGGCTGAACGTGTAACAACTTATAAGGGGCGTCGCCAGCACCAATTTTAGCATTTGGCGTTACCCGTCCAGTTTTTGTTAGGGTGTTTATTTCATCCCAATAGCTAATTTTTGACTTGTCGATGGATTGAATGGCGCCTGCGCGCCATAACACATTGATACTGTTTGACCATTGTTCGTACAAATCAAAACTGTCTGGGTTCATAGACGCTTTTTGTAAAACAGCTGCGCTACCTTTGGGCTCAAAAACAAGCGAAATACCGAGGTCATCCATTGCGCGTTTGCGCAGCTCTTCTTGCAGGGTAACGTGAGTACCTAATATACGCAGAACAGGTTTAGACTGGCCAATGCTGAAAGAAGAAAAGGGAACGGTTGCCGCTACTGTTAGACTTGCAGCTGCTTTGAGTAAGTCGCGCCGGTTTAGCCGCGCATTCGTTTGTTGCTCTGTTTTAATACCATTGAAGGTTGTGAGCTTTTCTTTTAAGCAATCACTTTTTCTAGTCAGTATCTGAGCTGTAATCTTTTTTATTTTGTTGGCGTCATTATCTTTTTTCACGTTATTACCCGAATCTATCTTCTGGCACCAGACACAAGTTGTGTATTATACACCTATGCCTATCAATCAATATTCGCTATTTCATACTTTAACTTGTATGTGCACAAAGTGATACCGAAACAAAATTTAACACTCTTTTCCTTTACTCCTCAAATCACGTATTGCATGATAC
>CAZXTD010000017.1:0-18635 GCA_964643575.1 uncultured Glaciecola sp.
GGCAGCGGCTCTTACAAACGAAGAGGGTAAACCGTCGAGTTGGTCTTCATTTAAGTACAGGACGTAATTTTCTTCGTCTGCCAAAATGTTATTCCCAAAAGCGGTATGCAATGACGATAGCTCTTGGTTAATGTCGGCATAACGTTTTTTATCTTCTGTGTTAAGCAAAGCGCCTGAACGCACAAACCCATTGTAACTGTTCCATGCAATTCGTTGTTCTTCGGTGGTACGAGTCGCTAGCTCATCACTCTCATAAACCGCTTTAACACGTTCGAAGAGTTTTGCATTTTGTGAGATTTTAGAACCAAATGCCGACAATTTAGGTGCCATTTCGCGCTGAATTGCTCTAAATTCTTCACTGGACTTATTCGAGCTCCATATACCTGAATACGTATATACTCTGCCTAAAATATCGCCTGCACGCTCCATCTCTACTATCGTGTTGTCGAAGGTTGGTGGTTCTGGATTATTGGCAATTGCTTCATATTCAGCTAGTGATGCTTGCATGCCAATTTCATAGGCTTCTTTGAGTTGGGCTAGGTCCATTTCATCAAAGGCGGGTACGCCGCCATAAGGGCCTTCAAAAGGGGCGGTTAATACGTTTTGTTGCTGTTGTTGAACGATGCTTTGTTGAGTGCTGCTTTGTTGGGGGGAAGTGCCTGTAGAACTCGATTCAGGCGCTGGTGAACACGCAGTTAAGCCGATAGCCACGGCTCCTGCAATTGCGCCAAGTGTCATTCGATTCATGTATTTGTCCTTGTCGTTGTTGATGTGATTTATTTTTATTATGGGTAAATTGTATCGTGTCGGTGCAAGCCATGCGTCTTAGTTTTAAACAAAATCATACGGCTTGCGGTAAGTGTATTTTAGTTAAAAACAATGGTCTTGTTTTGACAAATAATAACACGGTCTTCAAGGTGATACCGCAAGCCATTGGCAAGGGCATTAATTTCACAACGCTTGCCTTTTCTGACCATATCTACACTGCTGTCACTGTGTGAAATTCTCATAACTTCTTGCTCGATTATTGGGCCTTCATCTAAGACGCTCGTGACGTAATGGCATGTGGCGCCAATGAGTTTAACACCGCGGTCGTAAGCCTGCTGATAAGGTTTTGCGCCTACAAAAGACGGCAAAAAACTATGGTGAATGTTAATTATTTTGCCAGCAAGTTCTGTGCACATGCTGTCGGGAATAATCTGCATAAAGCGCGCGAGTACGGTTAGGTCAATTTCATGAGACTGGAGCAAAGACATAATGCGCTCAAAAGCTGCTTTTTTGTCGCTAAAATCGATTAAGTAAAACGGAATTTGATGCCAATCGGCATATTTACGCATAGCTTCATGGTTTGCAATTATGCAAGGAATATCACAGTTTAGTTCGCCAGAGTGCCAGCGATGAAGCACATCGTTTAAGCAATGTGATTCTTTACTTGCCAGTAAAGCAACTTTAGGTTTGTTGAGCGAACTGCTTAAACTCCAAGTCATCTTATATTTTTTAGCAAGGTCCTCAAAGCCTTGTTTAAACTTTTCATGATCGATGCTTAAAGACGACGCAGCAATTTCATGGCGCATAAAAAAACGCTTGAGCTGAGTGTCGGTATGATGGCTGGCTTCCAAAATACTCGCGTTTAAGGATGCTAAAAATTGCGATACCGCGGCGACTAAGCCAACTTGGTCAGGACAGTCAATGACCAAACGGTATGTAGATTGAATAGGGCTTTGCGATTGTTCGAGCAATTTTTTTTCCTTTTTTAATTCTGCATATTTTCAGGGGCTTACCAGCTTGTTAGTCAAAACTCATGACTGATGCGCTACAGTTGTATGGAAAATGTACGATATAAGACTATAGTCTTAGTATGTCTTTTTCCAGGAACCCGTATGACCCATTATCTACAAAAAGCGTTTGAAACTTATTGCGACGCAACACAAACGAGTATTGCACGTGAAACCGCTTATGCAATTCTCGTTAACGCAGGCTTTAGCGACAATGACATTCAAAATGCGGCTGAGCACGGGGTAGACAGTCTACAAGTTTTTCTCTTTGCCGCTTAAAACATTGTCAACTTAAAAGCGTCAAAGCGAGTGTATAGTTAAAAGCCCTGTATTCGGTTTTTTTCACCCTTTTAGTTTAACAATCCTTATTGCCCTTTGATACTGATCAAATAAACCTTTTAACAAAGCCCTATTAGGCTTATGGTAGATAACAGATCTACTAAAGTCTCATTACTTAATAGCGGCATAATCTATATAACTTATACAGGACTTAGTACTTAGCTATTTTACTAGGTACTCAACATATATATACATTTACTTTAAAAGAGGATTTTACCATGGCGCGAGTTGCATTGGTCACAGGTGGTACACGGGGCATTGGCGAAGCAGTTTGTACAACGCTAAAAAGCAAAGGATACAAAGTTATTGCTAACTATGGCGGTAACGATCAAGCTGCACAAGAATTTACTGAGCGTACGGGTATCCCTACCGCTAAGTTTGATGTATCAGACTTTGATGCAGTACAAACCGCAATCGCTGCAATAGAAGCAGAATATGGTGCGGTAGATGTGCTTGTCAATAACGCCGGGATAACTCGCGACGGTACGATGCATAGAATGTCATTTGACAAGTGGAATGCGGTTCTTCAAACCAACCTTTCATCTTGCTTTAATACCTGTAAGGCCGTTATTGAAGGCATGCGCGAGCGCGGATTTGGCCGTATCATCAATGTGGGCTCTGTTAACGGGCAAGCCGGCCAGTATGGGCAAGTGAACTATGCTGCTGCAAAATCGGGCATTCATGGCTTTACTAAAGCACTCGCACTCGAAAACGCGTCTAAAGGTATAACGGTTAATGCAATTGCACCAGGTTATGTAGATACCGACATGGTACGCGCAGTACCAGAAGACGTGCTTGTGAAAATTATACGTACCATTCCTGTTGGCCGTTTAGGTCGCCCTGAAGATATCGCAAACAGCATCGCCTTTTTAGTTGATGACGAATCTAGCTTTATTACCGGTTCTACATTGTCTATTAATGGTGGTCAGCATATGTATTAATCATCAGCAAGCTCACTTTATAAATGTAGAGTGGGTGATTGATGTGCTTTAAACAATACTAGAAACAAAAAAGGCGCTTATTATTTTAAATATGCGCCTTTTTTATTATTAAATTTTATACTAACTTGCAGCGTTCAATATCGCGTCAATGGTTTCGGGAGACGGAAAGCCGTCGGCTACCAAGTTATTTGCTGCTTGAAACTGTCTAATTCCTTCGCGAGTCGCGGGGCCCATAATACCGTCTGCACCACCAACATCTATACCCATTTGATTAAGTTTGCGCTGTACTTCAGCCATTTTACTAATGCTAAAGCTGGGCAAGTCGGGTAGGTCTGCATACAAGCCACCGCCACCTGCTATTTGATTAGCTAATTGTCCAACAGCAATTGCATAAAATTCTGAGTTATTCCAGCGCATAATAATACGGAAATATGAATAGCTTAAAAAGGCAGGGCCTTGATGCCCAGCCGGCACTCTAAGGCGTGCTTCTATATCGCTGTTTGGAAGCGGTGTACCGTTACCCTGAACAATACCGAGCGCTTTCCACTGCCCCACGGTTTTAACTTCTTTGTTAGCCAGCTTGTAATCAAAGTTATGTGGGAGTTTAACTTCGCGGCCCCATCTAAGCCCCGGTTTCCAACCAAGCTTCCATAAAAAGTTAGCGGCTGAGGCTAGGGCATCTTGCTCACTGTTCCATAAATCGATTTGTCCGTCGCCGTCACCATCAATTGCATAATTAGTATAGGTAGTTGGCATAAACTGCGTATGGCCCATTGCACCGGCCCAAGAGCCTTGCATGCCTTCGCGCGTTAAGCCTTCGCTATCCATTAGTTTGAGCGCTAAAAACAGTTCTTTTGAGAAAAATTCACTACGACGCTCATCGCAGGCTAAAGTGGCCAAGCTATCAAGGGTAGACATATTACCTTTGTAGCCACCATAGTTGGTTTCTAGGCCCCAAAACGAAACAAGATAATGCCCGGGTATGCCGTACTTAGTTGTGAGTGTTTTTAAAAACTCTCGGTGTTCAGCAAGTTTTGCACGGCCTTTGTCAATGCGCCAAGTATTCACGCGTTTAGAAAAGTAACTAGGAAAGGTCGAGATAAATTCTGGCTGGCTACGGTCAAGTTCAATTACTCGAGGAATAAACGTCATTTGCGCAAACTCAGCGTTGGCTCTGCTTTCACTCACGCCTGCACTAATCGCCTCTTGTTTTTTATCCACGAGACACTGGGCAAAATTAGCGCGGTTCTGGGCAACTTGTTGAGCGACTTTGTCATCTTTAGCAATCGCGGGGGCACCGCAAAGCGAAAACACAGACGCTAATACGGTAAGTGATAAAAAAGGTCGGATACGAAAAAGAGTATTGAACTGGCTCAAATGGCAAACCCTACAAGGTTAATAAAAGACTTTATATATACCACTGTATCCAGATTTAGTTCCGGATACAATGATATTTGCTTCGATTATTGAGTGGTTTTTTCAGCTTTTGGTTAACTCTGCGCAGGTTAATACTAGCTTAAGCGTGTTTGCCAATAAACTCAGTTACCACTGGGCGAATATTTTTACGATACATAGAACCACTAAATATACCGTAGTGCCCAGCACCTACTTGTACATGGTGTTTTCGCATCTTTTTAGGTATACCGGTACAAATATCTTGGGCAGCTTCGGTTTGCCCAAGGCCACAGATATCATCATTTGCCCCCTCCACTGTGAGTAAAGCCGTATCGGTAATGGCACCAAAGTTGACCTTTTTACCTTGGTAAGTAATGGTCTGATTCGCAATTTCGTTATTTTTAAAGATACGTTCAATTGTTTCTAGATAGAACTCTGCGGGCATATCAAGCACTGCCATGTATTCGTCATAGAATGCACGGAAACGGTCGGCATCTTCTTGTTCACCAAATAACAAGTTTTGGAAGAAGCCTGCGTATTTTTTCATATGGTTTTGATGATTCATCGAAATGAATCCGCCCAGCTGCATAAAGCCCGGGTAAACTTTGCGTCCAGCACCTATATAACCGCTTGGCACTTCCATTATTGCAACATTTTTAAACCATCCCATAGGACGTTTTTGTGCAAATTCGTTCACGCGAGTGGGGTTTTTAGTGGTATCCAGTGGGCCAGCCATCAATGACAATGACTTAGGCGTATTCGGGTTTTTCTCTTGAGCCATGACTGCTGTAGCAATAAGCGCCTGCACAGTGGGTTGGCAGATGGCGATAACGTGGGTGTCTTCGCCTAAAAAGTTGATAAAGTCGATAAGGTACGAAACATAACAATCGAACGAAAATGGACCAGCTTCAAGCGGGACTTCGCGCGCGTCTGCCCAGTCTGTGATGTAGACTTCGTGGCGCGGTATGAGTGCTTCAACAGTGCCCTTTAATAAAGTGGCGTGGTGGCCTGATAGCGGTGCTACCAATAATACTTTTGACTTATCTGTGTGACCAATTAAGTCAAAGTGAATCAAATCGCAGAAAGGCTTTGAATTCACGATTTTTTCTTCTACCTTGTAGGTGCCTGTGCCGTCAGCGGCTTCAACTTGGTCTATTTCAAAACCGAGTTTGTCATAGCGTCTGGTTAAACGCATAGCGGTCTCAAGCGATGCGTTAGCTAAGCGACCTGTCCAAGTATAAGACAATGGGTTGGAAGGATGGGTCACAATATCATTCATGATACTGAGTCCTTCGTTCATCATTTGGCCAGTACGTGCTAAGTAATCGTAGGCTTGATAGTTCATTGTTTATGCTCCGAGATAAAAAAGAAAAAACTCCAATCACCCGACTGTAGACCCAATAGACCTTGTATCTTGTGATTGAAGTTTAGCCGATAAGTAAACCACTTATATAGCTTATCGGCTGTGCAGTGCGGGATATTACCCCATTTACCTTATAAAAAGTACTTTATAAACCTAAAGTAGCCATCAAAGGTAATAGGAAAACTACTTCGCTGCTGCAGTCATTTTAGCAGTTGCTTCTTCGCTGATGTCTTTGATCATTGCGCCCGCTTTTTGCTGTGCGCCAGATACTAAAGTGTAAGTTTCTTTAGCAGACTCAGTGATGGTTTCTTGTAAAGATTCCAAATAAGCTTTTTGCGCTTCAGCAAGGCTCATCACGTCTTTTTGTTGACCAGCAGTTTCTGCAAAAGAAACACCGTTAGTTAACAAAGTAGTGAATAAAGCGTTTTGCTTTTCTGCTAACTCTTGAAGAGTAGACATGTTAAGCGTTGCTAGTTCAGTTACTGGCTTTAAAGACTCTTTAAATTGCTCGTTCATTTTATCAAACATAATGTTCTCCGATGGATGTTGGTAGTGTTAAAAATAGTTTAAAAATTAATTATTTAAAATTGGTTTGTACAACTTTTACTTCTTAGCAGTCGCTTTAACGTCTGCTGGGGACAACTTAGCAACAGATTTTGTTGCTGGCTTCGCTTCTGCATTTGCGTCGCTTTCAGTTTTAACAGCTTTAGGTGCTGCTTTTACTGGCGCTGCCTTTGCCGCTGCTGGTTTAGCACTTGGCGTTGTTTTAGGTGCTGCTTTCTTTGCTGGTGCTTTTTTAGCTGCAGTTTTAGGTGTTGCTTTTGCTGCAGGTTTCGCCGGTGCTTTTGGTGCAGCTTTCGCTGCTGGCTTGGCTTCTGCTTTTGGCGCAGCCTTAGCCGGCGCTGGTTTTACTTCAGCAGCAGTTTTTTTAGCAGTGGCTTTTTTAGCCGTGGCTTTCTTTGGCGATGCCTTTTTAGCCGGTGCGGGTTTAGCCGGAGCAGGTGCAACAGACTGTGCTTTTACAAAAGCGGCTTTTGTTTCTTCGCTCACATTCTCTAGGCTGTTTTTGACTAAATCAGTCATTTCAGCGCGTAAGCCGTTAAGCTCAGTGTAAGTGGTTTTAGATGCGCTAGTTAAACGCTCTCTTACCGATTCTGCATAAACAGACTGCGCAGCAATCATTCCTTTAATTTCAGTTTGGTCAGAAAGTGTAGAAAGCAGTTTTACACTATCTCCAACAAAACCTGAAAAGAATTCAGTTTGATGCTTACTCATAAGCTCCAGCGTTTTTGCATTCATTTCGAATAGACTGGCAGCTGGCTGTGCCGATTTTTTCATTTGCTCTGAAAATTTGCCAAACATGTTAACGTCCTCAATTTAAAAATTTGAAAGCAATTGCGCTGTTTGATTTACTGGCATTAGCCTATGTCTATGCTAATAAGTAAGTCGTTTTGCTGCGCTGCAACATTGCGTATGTTCAAATAATAGACGATCTAGATAGAAGATCAAGAATTATTTTGTTGCAGTGCAACATTTTTTAATTGAAGAGGAGTATTGGAGGTTTAAAGGCTTGAAATATATAGCGTTATTCTTTCTTACTACCTTTGTCGTAAGACCATTGCGCCATGTTTTGTTCCATCATTTTAGAAAAAATACCCATAGGTGAGTTGTCGACCATGTTTTTCATCATAGTCTGCATCTTTTCTTGTTGTCCCATAAACTGTACAAGGCTTTGTTCAAGGTATTGGCCTACATAGGGCTGCATATCAGAGTCGTAGTAACGAATAAGCTGTTTAAGCAAAACATCGGTTAATACCGACTGTTGGTCGCTGGTTTCAGACTCGGTGATTATCTGCAGTAAAACGCTTTTTGTGAGATCTTCTTCGGTTTTCGAATCAACAATGGTGAAGTCATGGTGGTCTTTAATTAAGGTTTTGATATATCCCAAGTTAACATATTTGCTATTAACAGTGTCGTATAGACGGCGGTTAGGATACTTTTTAATGATAATCAAAATGCTACACCTCTTGGTTGATAAAGCAAGGGTAGCCCAAGTGACTGCGAATTACACGAAAATATCATATAGAGCGTTGCATACCTTATTATTCGCCAAAGTTTTCTGTGGTTATGGCTTAGGCTTGTTTGCATAAAAGGACTGTTGGTAATTGTGAATAATGGGCATCATTTGACGTCTGCGCCTTTGCTCATTACGTAAACTGAATTGGCAATGTTTATTACTAAGCCAGCGACTTGTCGATGCGATTTATAAGTCTGAAGGACAGGAAAGAAAGCTTCGAACACATCAAATGCTTCTAAAAATGTCTTGCCTGTTGCCATCGTGGCTTCTGTATAATTAATGGTGGAGTGTTTAGTCCAGCTATCATAAGCATTCGAAGAAGCTAATAAAAACTGCATGGCTTGTAGTGGCTTATTGACAGACTCGGGGAAAAGATTATTAATCACGTCGCAGCCTTCTTTACCCATTGTAAGGTAAGTTTTTCTTAGTGAGGCAGTTTGCTCTCCCGTCCAATACTTGTGGCTTTGTTCTAAAGAAAGTGTTTTAAACAATTGACGTTCAGGTAACTCAATAATTCGGCGCTGACCCGCAAATGGTATGTGTTTATCGATGTCTTCAGACCATGCAATATCATGTTTGTCGCTAACGAAATCTTGTAAAGCCGCCTTCGATTCTGGATTTACTTTTGTCACTCTAACGGTAGTTTTGATATTCACCCTTGGTTACTCCAAAAACGAAAGCTTATTGTCGGTAAAGTATAGGTTCACTTTTTAATAATAGGTAGTGCCAAAGCAATTCCTTCCTGTTCGTTTAAAATTGAAACAAACAGTGGGTACTTGCTGTTAATTGAGTAAGTGGGTAGTGTTGTCGAATTACTATCAGGGAATTCAGGAATACATGATGAAAAAGTTTGAATACAAGATGGTTGATACACGCGACGTAGAATCAGCAGGCATATTTAAAGGTAGGCAGCGCAGTGATATTGAGGCCTATCTCACTGAGCTGGGCAGTGAAGGCTGGGAATTAGTCAACGTCGATTTTAGAGAATTAGAGGGCGGTACTGAGTTTGCTGGAATCATGAAGCGCAGTAGATGAAATTTGTGTAATTAAACATCCAATAGACACTGCTTAGATTATAAGAATTATAACTTAAGTGACTGTATCTCAATATTGGAAAAGATTATGACTCAAATTTTACAAACATGGTCAACTGCAACATCAATTGCTGCTCTTGTTTTTAGCATAACGACTGCTACTGTTTATGCTCACGAAGACAAGGACGACAATGGAGCCAGTAATATAGTAGAAGTTGCCGCCAATGCGGGTCAATTTGAAACGCTGCTGGCGGCGGCAAAAGCAGCAGGGTTAGTCCCTGCATTATCAGGAAGTGGCCCCTTAACTGTGTTTGCTCCCGACGACTCTGCCTTTGGTGCATTGCCAGCGGGCACCATCGAAATACTTCTAAAACCTGAGAATCAAGACCAGCTTGCACGTGTGCTGTCTTATCATGTTGTGGCTGGTAAGGTGGGAAGCGATGCCCTTGCTGATGCTGTTTCTATCAAAACACTAGCAGGACCTAAAGTCACGTTTACGCAATCTGAACAAGGCTTTACAGTGGAAGGTGCGAGAATAGTCGCGACAGACATTGGTGCATCAAATGGTGTTATTCATGTTATCGACCGCGTGATAATGCCGCCTAAGAAAATGTCCAGAGGGCAGGCTGAGCGTATGATTGAATCAGCTATAATGAGTGGCGTACCTATGTTTAATCAAGGACATCACCAAGCCACCACGCAAATTTACGCAATGACGGCAAAAACGCTCCTTGACCGTGCAACCCTGCTAAACGGCGAGCGCAAAAGCTTACAAGCTGCGCTTGATAAAAGCGAGTCGAATGATGCAACCCAAGGCGCATGGATGCTCAGATACGCTTTAGATGAAGTCATGGCATCATTGCGCTCTGACTTGAGCGTTAGTTTGTAAATATACTTATTTAACGATAAAAGCAATTAGTAGTGCCAAGCTATGAAACGGCTAAGCTTATTTCCTTGTCCCATCTCTATTCGCTTAACAATACTTGGGTTTGTATGATTTAGGGTCTTTTCTAAGTCACTTAAATTAGCGCTTTTAGAGACTAAGCAAGTAAACCAGCCAACGTTTTGTTTGAAATCGGCGCTCTCTTTGATCATCTTGCTTATAAATGCTACTTCGCCACCATCGCACCAAAGTTCGTTGCTTTTGCCACCAAAATTAAGAGCAGGGGATTTTGGTGTATTCACCATTTGTTTTTTAGTAGAGGCAGCATTACTCTTGCGCTTGTTTTGATGATGCTTAAGCCCTTTTAGTTTGCGTGAATTACCTTTTATGGCTTCCTCTTCAGAGCGATGAAAAGGAGGGTTACACATTGTAAAATCAAAATATTCATCTTCTTGAATGACTCCATGGAATATTTGATTAGATTGTGTTTGTTGCCGCAGCTTGACTCTTTTTTTAATGGAGGAGTTCGCTTGAACAATCGCGTTAGCAGATTTTATTGAAGGTTTGTTAACATCGCTAGCCACAAAGCCTAAAATTGGATAAATCAGATTAGCGCCGGTGCCAATATCGAGTCCTCTTACGCCTTTTGGGTCCTTAACTTCTGTATCTTTATTTGAAGCAATCGCGAGTAAGTCAGCAATATGGTGGATATAATCAGCTCGGCCAGGCACTGCAGGGCATAAGTAACCTTCAGGGATATCCCAAAACGGCGTGCGGTAATCAACCGCTAAAATCGCTGCATTTAAGCATTTCACGGCAGCAGGGTTGGCAAAGTCAATGCTGTCTTTGCCTTTGGTGCTTTTGCGTATAAAAGGCGCAAGCGGCGAATAATGCTCGACCAAATTTTGAAAATCGTAACCGTTTTTATGAATATTGTTTGAATGCATGTGAGCAGCTTTAAACCATCAACTATACTTAGATGTGCTTTTAATATTTACGATGTAGTGTACAGTTTCTTTAATAATTTTTGCGGATTTTGTAAAGCAAATCTAAATTTAGGGCATTGCCGTAAAAACATCATTATTGTTTTTCTTACCAAGCGCTAAAAGGAATCTTATGCTATTTGCGTCCACTGCTTACGTCAACATGTCTTATTCAAGTCGATTTAGGTCACCAAGCGTTGTTTTGACAATGCTGCTTTGCTTGAGTTTATTCTCGTGTTCAGCGGTAGATACTGCCAATACAAAAGCCGAAGCTAATGCAGATGATGAGTTATTAGTCGCTCAAAACGCCGCTCTGGCACTGCAAACCTGCGGAGCGGGCAAAGTACTTAGCGTAAACCGAGAGAGCTTTTTGTGCGCCAATGAAGAACACGCCCAGCAACCATCGTATAAAAAGGGCTGGGTAACACCAACTGATTACACCTATCCAGACAAAGACCGAATAAAACTGATTTCTTGGAATGTCGAACATTTTGTCGATAATCATGACGACCCTTATGTTGATAACAGACGCGAAAACAACGCTCAGCATATGGGCAGCAAGCGTGCTGATTTAGTGCTTGCGTTACAACAAGCTAACGCCGACATTGTGGTGCTGCAAGAGTTTGAAAGTGCAAAGCTTTTGCGAGATATTGCCGAAACTGAGTTAGCTGATATGGGCTATCAATTTTTTGCCGATGCGCCATCGCATACTTGGTATATGAACGTTGTAATAATGAGTAGAGTGCCGCTAGGCGTTATGTATAGCTACGGTAACTTGCATACTCCACTGGTTGATTGGCTCGACGAAAACGGCAAGCCTGCCTCACAAAGCCGCTTAAATACCAGGACATGGTCAATCGACGTTTATCCGTCTGAGAATTATTCGTTTGTATTAAGCGCCGTGCATTTAAAAGCAGGCAGGAGCGACAGAGATATCGCTATGCGTATTGGGCAAATTGAAATGCTCAAGGCGCAATTTGAACGTTTCTTATTCGAAGACCCTGAGCGTAACATTATGCTGGTAGGCGATTTTAACGCGTTGCCTAACACAAAAGAGCTCAATGCAATTACGCAAGGAATAAGCTCAGGCAACACATTTATTGACCCACTAGAAGATGATGTTTATACACATACTGCGCTTAAGCCTCAAAGGCGCCTAGACTACGTGGTATATAACCAAAATATGGCCGCTGAAGTTGTGCCAAACTCAGTGAAACCCGTTGCTTATTTTGACCCTGAAAGACAAGACGCCCTAGCCGACCATTTACCTGTTGTGGTAGAAATAATAACGACTGAAAGCAACTAACCAGCAGCTTTATCTGAGCGATTAAGTCTTTATTATTGAGTTTTGTCTGTTAAATACGTTTTGATTATTTGGCGCTGGTCTTTAGAAAAAGCATAGTAAGAGAACTTAATATCGTCCTCGCCTTTAATGCAGATAATAAATTGATAAGGAGGCCAATTAGTAATGTTGAATGCGACATATTGTGACCATTCAACGGTGTGTTTATGCCCAAACGTATAAATATCAAAGCCTAGGTCATTAAACACTATCTTTTTGTGCGGCCTAGGTTCAAACATAACCAATACGAACACATATAAAAATGTCAGTAAAAACGGGCCACCAATCATAATGGGCAGACTTACTCGGTCTATATCAATAGTCCCTATTGTTAGCAGAACGACTAACATTAATACGACCATAATAACTTGTGCTAGCACTTCGTAAAAGCGGCAAAAGATGCTTTGAAACAAGCTTTGTTCAAGCTCCAACTTAAATACTCCTAATTATGTTTTGCACATTTGTTTGCAGAACATATATAAACTCAAGCAAAATGTCGATGCAACATCTTACGATAGGCTAAACTAATGTCAGCTTGAATCGATATATAAGCATGATAAGTATTTCATTTGCCTATTACTAAGGCCACATATCCATGAAAATTAGATTTTCTGGCATTGCCGTAATGGCTGCTGCAATTTTGATTTTGTATTTCAGTTTAATTCAGGACGATGTTGCTCCTGTTTCAACCAAAACTGCTGAAGTTGCAGATATTCCCGGCACAAATAAACAGAAAATAGTAAGCGAAATATCAAAAGGTCAAAGTGAAATATCCGCTTTATATTCTGAAGATGTTTTAAATCAAATCAATCACGGCGAGTGCTACACGTTTGATATACAAAACGAGAAAATACTCAGTCAAGAGCGAGCGACTTACCTTCAAGAACTAAAACACTCATCCGCTAAAGAAGATCAGCTCGCATATGCTGTTTTTGCTATTTCAAATACATTTTCGGAAACTGATCCAAACTTAGATGAAAAAATTCAGCAACAAAGACGAGAAACACTCTTAAACTTAAATCAAAACGACAATCCGCTCGTTGCACTAGAGAAACTGCGAATGTGCAGTACATATCACGACAACGAAAGGTGTGATAATACATTAATTGATCAGCTAACGACTTTGCATAAAAACGATAGCGAAATTTGGTTGGAAGCACTTTACTATTATTTAGCAACTAAACAGGACGAGCAGATTGTTCGGGCAATCAATGGGGCAATACAAGGTAATTATTCCAGCTCTTTTTATAGTTTGTTTGTGAGTGAATATACACAGGCGATGGAAAGAGCAAACATTGGCGCCTATAACAGCGCGGTTGTTGGTGCAGTTGGCTACTACGCGGCTAAAGCTAAGCCATATAACCTACAAACCGAATGGTGCAAAAGTAACTTACAAAATGCGGTATACGCTCAAAGCTGTTTGGAAATGGGCGTTATGATGGAGCAAAAGTCGAATGAGATAATCGACAAAGTCCTCGGCTTGGCAATTCAAAGAATTGTTTACCAAGCTGAAGGCAATGGTGATATGGCTGCGTTAGTGCAAAATAAGGCATACCAATATTATCCGAGTAACCAAGCAGTTAGCAAACATGTAGAGGTCTTAGACATTATTTTTAATTACGAAGACCTACTCAGAAATTATATCCAGAACAGAGGCGCTTTGGGAGAATTCGAAGCATTCATAAAAATGAAGCCCGAGGTGCTCGCTTTTCAAGAATCGGTGCATTACGAGGATTGTGAATCTTTTTGGTAGACAGTCTTATTAATTATCTTGAGTGTTGTCGGCTAATACGTTGTGCGTTTTTATTTGCGTTGCGAAAAAGAAGCCATATTGTTATTACCTGTTTGCATAACGGACACAGTATTCGCACCTAGAGCGTTAGTGCTCACCATCGTCCCAGTTACGGTATTGTTATTGCCAGTCTGTAAAATCGATAGGCCGATTGAGTCACCCATTAGTGTCATTGCAGCGCCGCTTTCATCACTTATTTGATTATTGCGACCAACTTGCGCGATGGTGAGAAATGCTTGGCTGCCATCAATTAATAGGTCGAGCAAATTAAGATCGCCTTGTTGCTCAACAGTGATTGAATTATTGAGTGTGGTAGATGCATCAAGTTTGCTTATGCTGTTCGTTTCTATAGGGTCTACATTAAAGTCTTGCTGGACTATTTGAAGTACATTGCTTGTATTGCTCCACGCAATTTCGGCATCCGTTACTGCGGTGTTGCTATCTATGACTATCGTGTTTGCTTGTTGCGCAACTACGACAGTGCTTTTTAAAAACGATGAAGTTACAAACAAAGGCACCGCTAACAATGATACCAAGCTAGATATACGTCTTTTTCTTATTTTCATGCTCGACTCCAAAAGCAATGGGCAAGAAATCGACTAGCTACCCTCTAAGCCAATTGCTTGCATTTGTACATTTGTATCGGAGTCTAAATTCGGTTCTTTAGAGGCTGGCTTAAAATATATAGAAATAAAGCGCGCCGCTTATTGCAATGCCTAGTAGCCAACCCACAATAAAAAGAGACGCTTGTTTTTTTGCGACATACACACTTATAGCGCCAGCCACTAATTGAATAAGCAATAAGGGTTTAGCAAAAACAATGCTTGCCCCGCCAATAAAGACGAATAGGGCGGCCGCGCTTATACAATATTGACTAAGCTGCATTTTAGGCTGCCACATAAATTGCTCAAAGAATAAAGTGTGCTGCTTAATCGCTTTGTTTACTGTGAGCTGTAAGCTCGCACAAAACAAAACTATTACGCCGAGCCCTATAAAATAAACACCATTTTCAAATTCTGGCAATCTAAGGGCGCAATAGTGTGTTAACACTAAAATTAAAATACACGTTACACAAACCAAAACAATACCGTTGGCGTGAGTTGATTCGCTTGATGAAGTATCTTGTTTATTGCCGACTGTTGCCTGTAACCAAATTTGGCAAAACACTTGCCAACTGCCTAAGAGTGAAGAGGGTAAAAGACTCAATGCACCTTTCCACACATTTATAAAAAGTGCTCTTGTATTGACGGCTGCACTTATTAATAAAGTAGCTACAAGTAACAACAAACAAACGCTCAGCCCTTGCCATAACGGAAGCATCGTTAACAGCGGCAAAGCAGCGAGCATAAAGGCATAAAACCAATATAACTGCCCAGGACGATACAAACTTAACATGGTGCAACTTAGCATTAGCCCAAGGAATAAAAAGCCGTGAGGCACGCGCGACCAATCTGCAATATCAATATTCACCATGATAAAGATGAGCATTAAGACAAAAGGATTGGCCAGCAAAGCAAAAAATACATCTGCCTGCCATCGCGCTGTATTGCTTGTTTCTAAGGAACGAAGGTATGGAGAGTATCGAGCGCCGAGTATGGCCTGGCGGCATAACAACAACACAAGGCTTTGCGCCACTAATATTGACCATGCTAGCAGGTAGAGTTGGTCTGGGGGAGAGTCGTTATCGAGGATGATGCCAAAAGCCAGCAGCGCAGAAAACAAAAGTGCAGGGATTGCTGTGCCTAAAATAATCGCAAAGCCAATTATGAGGTCTTCCACTTGCTGCACCCAATGCTTTATTTCTTGATAAAATATTTGTTTGCGTAAAACAAAATAGCGGCGATTCATGAGTTAGTACACACTTAGTTTGAGCGTCATATTAGGTAGCAGATACTTTAAGGTCTAGTCTTTCAAATGCCTGTTGTACATACAAGCTGGGTTCATTACTAGCAACTATGATCATGTTTGGAAAAGCCTCCATATGCTGCCACAACACCTGCACGCTTTTGTTATCAAGCGCGATATTGGGCTCATCGAGCACTAACACTCGGGGCTCGCGCATAAAAGCACAGATTAGTTGAAGCTTCTTTAAGCTACCTGTTGATAAGCTATCCACGGTTTTATCAATGTGTGCATCAAAACCAAACTCCGAGATAAGGCTTTGCGGCCAAGCTGCTTTATAGGTCTCTTGGGTTAAACTTATTACCTGACGAGCAATCAAAAAGCTGGGAATAAGAATATTATCAGAGGCTAAAGCAACCAATTGTTTCAGCGATTGCTTACTTTGCGCTTCGCCCTGCCAAGCAATATGACCTTTATTGGCATTTAGTAAGCCCGCAATAATGAGCAATAGCGTTGATTTACCCGAACCATTTGCCCCAACAACACAAGTTCTATTGTTCACAAAATCTAACGATACGTTTTGCAAAACCCAATTGGGTGCTTGCAACCCTTGGGGTGGGTAAGCTTTGCTAATATTATTCACGCTAAGCAAACTAATTGTCCTCTGTTGATTTGGTTTGGGTGCCGTTAATAGCGGGTATTTGCTCTGTATCACGCTTTTGAGAAAAAGCACTAAGCATTAGCTGAGAACCAATAAGAGACACAATGCAGTAGCCTACAAAATAGTAAAAGCCTACCCCTACGTTTGATAAGGTTTGTGAACTCACCTCAAACGCGAAAGACATACCAAAAAAAGTGAGTTCATGTTGTTCAGCGCTTTCGGTGTGGTTAGTCGATAGCACCGCTAAAAATATCGCCACAACAAAAACATCTGCCATAGACCATTTACCAATAATCGATACAAAATTGCTTATTTGTTTTTGCCTCAACGCGGCTTTAATGAAATAGCTAATACACAATAAAGTTGCTTTAGTGATAGGAATAACGACAGAAAAAACAAAAATAAGCACAGCCACAAGTAAACGGTCTTCCTGCCAAAGCTCAGCAACGGTATTGAGTATTGATAGCTCTTTGTTAATGAGGGATGAGTTGATGCCTGCGCCTGTCATCGACACAAACATATCCATATTTAGCGAAAACATGGGCAAAACAATACCCGGCACGAATAAGCCGATAGCGCAAAGAGTGAGGAAAAAACCAAGGTGCTTTTTAAGATCTTGCTTAATCAATTGTTGCTCCATTATCGATGTGTTTGGTCAACAGTAAACTTACCTTGTCTGCAGAGAAAAGGCTAAAACTATAGCGTTATTTGAGTCAAAAGAATTGTTTCAATATTTGTCGATATGACATATCTTGAGAGCGTGTAAGTGACAATCAAGGTAATATAACAATGAATTTATGCCTGACATAATTCAAGGTGAGAAGCTAAAAAATGAATAGCAATCTTCCAAAAGAAGTAAGCGTAATTAAACATGCCGACAATGCAGACTTAACCATAGCTGGTCATGCAGTAAAGTCTATACTCGATGTTAAATTTAGCCGAGCAAAAGAACGGCATGCTAGTGCAATGGGATTTTCCTCTTCAAACCATCTATTGGCTGCACTTAAAGAAGCGCCAATTGAAAAAGGTTTCGATGAATATATTCAGGTATTAAAAGCAGAAGCCTTGCAGAAACATCAAGTAGTGCTAACAGATGGGTTAATCGAGCAATTACGCAGAGAACTGTGTGATTAATGACACGAAACTATTTATTTACATAAATAACAACTTGTTTACAAATTAAAAGTAATGTAATTTATTTTAGTATCGCGAGGTCTTACCAGTGAACGACTAAAATAATGCAAAGCAAAACACTTATATTCATTATAGGCGGCTTGACCGCTATTGCGTGTATGTGGGCACTTTATCTATATATTCTGTCGGACGAACCTCAAGAGCCATTTGCTAACAAAGTATCAAAGCCGATCTCTAGGCAAACCAATACAGCACAGACAAATTCAAATAATCAGACAACTACTGCTCAACAAATAAGGTCTGAAGAACTCATAAAAGAACAATTTGCTGAGCAAATTGCCAATGTCGTTACCGCTTTTGAGCAACAAGCTAAATATCCCGTCTATTCAGTTTTAGTCACCGACCCTGAACTCGCCTTGCCAATTCCTCCTTTTGAACAAGCTAAAGTTACCATGCCGACATTTTCTCAGTCGGGCCAGTTACAAGATATTAGTATTTCTGCTTCGGTAGATAAGCTTAAATACGTGATGGGTGACGATATCACCATTTTGCTGCAAGTGGCGGGCGCTAATGCAACAACGAGCATATTCGCCTCGGCTAATGTCAAATCGATGCAAGGCGAAAGCTTGTTACCAAGGGCCCTTAGCTTAAGCCAAGTTGGGGCTCAACAAACTGAATTTAGAGCAAGCACTAGCAGTAATACACTAAGCTTAGAGGGGGCCGCTCAGGAGCTTATTGTTCGCATCGAAATAGAGCTTGATGGTCAAGACTACGTCACAACTGTTCCCTTTTTCTTAAGTCAGGCATCGGCAATGATAGAAAGCGTGGGTCGGGTTGAGCAAGAAGATGAGCATTTATTGATACCTCTACAATACGATGTTTATGAGTCGGGGTATTTCTTTGTGAGCGCATATTTAGATGATGCCGCAACAGGTCGGCCTTTAGTGTCTTTGCAAGGAGAGGGAAGACTAACAAGTGGCAGCGACAAATTAGTCTTAAAAGCGCATCATCAAGCGCTCAAAGACGCTGGCTCTGAAGGCCCTTACAAGTTGCGAGTGACACATGCTTTTAGGG